>JANQQM010000033.1 GCA_028289365.1 Salaquimonas sp.
TTGACGCGGGGGATAAAGAAATTGGAGAATTCCTTCACCCACATCGCACGATCCGGATAGCCGTCAATAGCTATCATCTTGATTGTTTCGGCTGCACCAGCAGGCATGACTGCCGATGTCGTGCCAAGTCCTGCAGCAATCGTTGCTGCCAAAAGAACTCGGCGTGTAACCTTTTTGATCATGGTATTTCCTCCCTTCAATCGCCAGTCAGATAATCCTGACTTGTTCAGGCGGGTTTGCATTTCCAGTTTTCTTCAATGTTTGTTCCGGCGTTACGAAACAATTTCGACAGTGGGCAAAATTTGGCCACTTCCAAGGCGACACGGTCGAGCTCGTCTTGCGTGGCATTGCCATTGGCTTCGACCGTTAAAACAATGTTTTGGAACGGAACCTCGATTTCCTCTGCCAGTGTCACACCGCGGCGATCGAAATCGCAGACAACAGAGATGTCCAGATGTCCGATATCTACTCCCAGGCTTGCGGCGCATTTATGGCCAATAACGTTTGTGCATCCGACAAGGGCGGCGATAGCGGTATCGGTTGGTGTCGGGCCGGTATTGGTGCCACCGCGCTCGACCGGCTCGTCGATTGCAAATTCCAGATCCCTGATCGAGATCTGTGACAGCGAATGGCTTGGGCAGCTGGCAGAGGCACGAAGCTTGACCGTTGTCTTTGGTTTCAGGCTGACCATCTGCTAAATCCTGCCTCTTTATTCAAAACTGCAAACATCATCGAAGTCAAAGCGCGGTAATCGCTGGAAAAGAGCGCTTTCGTCGGCATATCCGATGTTGCAGAGGAAATTGGATTTCAGTGTCGTTCCGGCGAAAAATTCCTTGTCGGCAATCTCGTTGGAAAATCCCGACATTGCGCCTACGTCAAGCCCGATTGCCCTGGCCGCAATCATCAGATAGGCACCTTGAAGCGTCGAATTCCTGAAGGCTGTTACTTCGGCATGCTCGGGTTTGTCGGAGAAATGGGGGCGACGATCCTCATGCGGAAACAGACGGGGAAGTTCCTTCCAGAATTCGGGATCGTAGGCGACAATTGCCGTTACCGGAGCGTGTATCATCTTTTCCACGTTCTTCGGCTTGAGCGCCTTTGCGAGCCGCTCCTTGCCTTCCTTTGACCGAACGAAAACAAACCGGGCAGGGCAGGAGTTCATGCTCGTCGAGCCCATCTTTACGATCTCGAACATCTTGTGAATTTGTTCGTCGGTAACCGGCCTATCTGTCCAGGCGTAGTGGGATCGCGCGCCGGTCAGGATCAGATCAAGGGAATCGGCGTCAAGCTCCGTAAGGCGGGATCGCAGATCACGGACATCTTTTTGCGCCTCAGCTCGCAACTGCTCGAGCCTTTGCTCCTCGGAAGCATGCACGTTCATTAAAGAAACTCCCAGATCCCCGTGTGTAACCAGCAGCGGCCGGCTATTCTTCCTATTTCATGCCAATCGCACGACAGCTGCCAGCGTTTACCAACGGCTATCATGTTTTCCGAAAATACCCATATTTATGTCCAACAGTCAATAAATATCGATTTTTTTATTTTGGAATTCGGAAAGCTGTGCTTTATTAATATGCGAGGAATTTAGTCGGAGATCGGAATATGCCTTCATGGTCGGAATACCGGGAAATTGCGCGCAGTCGCGGTGCGCTTGCATTCGAACTGTTCATCGTCGAATCAGCTGCTGCCGCACCGCCTGAGAAAATGCAGGAAATCCTGCCGCGCCATCTTGCCTACCAAAAGGAAGTCGAGGCGGCTGGAAAACTTTTCCTGGCTGGTCCTGTTTCCGATGCTGCGGGGGAAAACATGAGCGGTGGCGGAATGATCGTCTATCGCGCCTCATCTATCGAGGAAGCGCGCAAGATTGCCGAGGATGATCCGATGCACAAGGAAGGTGGCCGGGAATTTACCGTTCGCGCCTGGCTGGTCAATGAGGGTTCGCTATCCCTGAATGTTACCTTGTCCGATCAGGCTTTGAAAATAGCATAGATCAAAGCCTCTTGGTGGGCCGGATCAATTTGCGCCGCAGGCGTTGGCGTAGTTCTTTTCAAAGACTCTTATCCAACCATTTGCGTAGCTATCACGCCGCTCGGCGGCCGCTTCACCCATAATCTCCCAACCCGTGTGGATGAGATCCACCTGGGTTCCAGACCCGTTTTGGGAGAACTTCAATTCCACTTCCGTGGCCTGGGAAGCCGGTGCCATAACATGCCAGGCCAGCACAAGGCGGCTTCCAGGTTCCCACGTCTTGATATATGCCCAGTCTTCACGTTCTCCATCCGCGGTGATCTCATAAAGCTGTCCGTCAATTCCAGGTTCCAGCACCAATGATTTTGCGGTTTTCCCGTTCATTGCTGAAACTGAATGGCCATCCAGGGGCCACCAGCTATCAATATTGGTTGTAAAAACTTCAAATGCGGTAGCAGGGTCACTGGGGACAATTATCGACTTTCGAACCGGCTCAACCATTGTACTTTTCCATTTGTTTGCGGATGTGGGATGCATAGTTTTCAAGGATGTCGGTCCAGAAACTGTCGACCCATTTCCGTAGTTCGGAAAGTCCTTCTCGACGAACCGAATAGTAGCGCCTGGTGCCGACTTGTTTGGCATCGACCAGGCCGGCGGAGTGCAGGACTTTCAAGTGCTGGGAAACTGCCGGACGACTAACCGGCTGATGTTGTGCAATTTCAGCGACAGCGCAGGGGCCGGACCTTAGTTTCTCGAAAATTGCGCGTCTTGTCGGATCTGCAAGCGCTTCAAATGTTTGTTGGTAAGTCATTACTTACCGTAAGTGATCACTTACATAATGTCAATGAAAAACCAGTCTGGAACCAAAGTTCCAGACTGGTCCGGCTTGAATCGGAGCATGTTCTAATTCAGCCGTTGGGGCCCAGACAAGCGGAGAGAGCACTGCCTGTTTGCTATCTCCGCTTGCCTGAGCCCGTCACGCCCCTCACTACTATTCCCCACGCTGATGGTCATATGCCGTGGGCCAACCGATATCCTTGCGGATGTGTGCCGGTAATTCCTGAACTGCCACATAAGTAGCTGCCTGTTTGCGAAGCGCGCGTTTGTGCTTACGGTATTTCCGGTAACGCTCCATCATATTTCCAAATGCTGACATTGTTTCTCTCCTTCGTTACTTGCAGCAATCTTCTTGTTTTCACCGTTGCCGCGATGAGAGGGAGATGGGTCTGGATTGTATCAGTTTGGTTTCAATCGGTAGAAACTCTGTTTCATTTGTAGCGGGGTTGGCGTGTTACAAAAAATTGTCCTATTCGGACACGAAGAGCCGGTTCCTTGCCTGGTCAAACCGGCAAGTCCCGGTTTGCACAGATTGCCTCCATGGTGATGTATGAGGTCACCGCATCAAGCTCGATACCATCTATCAGGCGTTGATAAACATGATCATAGGCATTCATGTCTGCTGCCACGATCTTGAGCATGTAGTCGTAGTCCCCGGCAATCCTGTAGAAATCCAGGACATTTGGAATCGAGGAGACCTTGTTGCGAAACTCTCCCAGCCAGTCCCTGGAATGATGCCGGGTTCTGATCATCACGAAGACGGTCAGCCCCAGATCTACTGCATTGGGGTCGACCCTGATGGTATGCCCCTTGATGATGCCGTTGTCTTGTAGCGCCCGCAATCGGCGCCAACAGGCGTTTTGGGACAGGCCCACCTTGTCGGCCAGTTCGCGTTGTGAGAGGGACGCATCATTTTGCAGCGCATTCAAGATGCTTCTGTCTATCTGATCTAGTATTTGGTCTTTCATCGATCATTTGACCCAATTTATCAACATATAATGCAATTAAAGGTGAAAATTCTTCAGGTCGCAAGGTGTAATTTCTTCAAAACCATTTCGGAAATGGAGCAATTACGTGATCCACTCAAATCGATGTCCCTTTGATGAATTTGCAGAGCGTCTGTGCAGTGATGATGTCCTGGAGCAATTGCGGGCAGGGCTGATCGGTGAAGGCACGGTATTTGAAAGCCCATTTGGAAAACAAAGCCTCGTCTATGCCGACTATGTGGCTTCGGGACGGGCCTTGCGCCAAATCGAGGATTTCATTCTTGAAAAAGTTCTGCCGTTTTATGCCAATAGTCATAGCGAGGCATCCCAATGCGGCAGATACATCACCCAGATGCGCAAGCGCGCACGTTCGATAATTGGCGAGCAATGCGGTGCTGATGGCGAATACGCCACGGTATTTTGCGGCGCGGGTGCAACGTCGGGCATTAACAAGTTAGTGCATCTGCTTGGCGTCAGCGACGAGGTTGCCCAGGGTAAAAATCCTTTGGTTATTATTGGACCGTATGAGCACCATTCCAATATATTGCCGTGGCGCGAATGTGGGGCTGAGATCCTGGAAATCAGTGAAGCTGCTGATGGTGGTCCTGATCTCTTGCAGTTGGAGAATGTTCTTCAGTCAGCAAATGACAGGATGATTGTTGGCGCGTTCTCTGCCACTTCAAATGTAACCGGAATCGTCAGCGATATTGACCAGGTTTCGGAACTGCTGAACCACTATGGTGCGATCTCCGTTTGGGATTATGCCGGCGGTGCACCCTATCTGAACATAGACATGAAAACAGGAACCAGATTTTCCAAGGATGCGGTCGTGCTTTCTCCGCACAAGTTCATTGGTGGACCTGGCGCGTCGGGGATCATGATTGTCCGCAGGAGCCTCGTTAAACGTTCGTGCCCTGTTACTCCTGGTGGCGGGACCGTGCTGTTTGTTTCACCGGAAGCGCATGACTACAGCGAAAAGATCGAGACCCGTGAAGAAGCTGGTACCCCTAATGTCATCGGCGATATTCGTGCCGCGCTTTGCTTTCTTGTCAAGCAGGCGATTGGGCAGTCCTATATGGACAGGCGGCACAAGGAATTACGCGAACGTGCGCTGGCAGTCTGGTCGGAGAATCCGAATATCGAAATTCTCGGCAAGTCGGCGGTAAATCAACATTTGCCGATATTCTCAATTCGTGTGCGCGATCATAAGACCGGGGAGATTTTTCATCATCAGAAATTCACCAGGATGCTGTCTGATCGTTTTGGCATACAGGCGCGCGGCGGTTGTGCATGTGCAGGGCCATATGCGCACAGGCTGCTCAGTATCGACGAAAACCAGTCTGAAGCGATCCGTGCCGACATTCTTGCAGGTGACGAGCGTTTGAAACCCGGCTGGACGCGTCTCAATCTGAGCGTGTTGATGGATGATGCCAAGGCGGATCATGTAATTCGTTCCGTGGACAGCCTGGCCTATGGAGATCCAGTTATCTCGAAGGTTCAATCTTCAGAAATTGAACACGACAAGTTTCACAACTCTATGGTTTGGTGAAATTCGTAATAATCGGGAGTAATCGACAAAAAACACCAAAAATTGATGAAATGTTCACCCAATTCATCCAATTTCGGTCCAAAAATGTTGAATAAGCTGCTATTTTTCCTAAATCCGGCGGATAGGCAATTTTTGTATTTCTGGGATTTTATGCCATTAATGCAAGTGATTCGCATTTGAAGAATGAAAATACATTCTGTCCATGACCTTACTCATCGAAAATATTGAGAACCAGTTCAGCAAATTTTTTGCGCCCATTTTAGACCGGTTTTTTCAGCCCGATAAGACGCAGATCGCAGCGCTTTGCTATCGAACAACAAAGAAAGGCGCGAAGGTACTGCTGATAACCAGTCGTGGCACAGGACGATGGATAATTCCGAAGGGCTGGCCCATGAAAGAAGCCAGTTCGTGGAAAACAGCGGAACAGGAAGCCTATGAAGAGGCCGGCATTGTCGGCAAACCGGGCCGTGATCCAGTTGGCAGTTTCCGCTCATACAAAGACATGGACAGCGGAGAAAGACTGCGTACGGAAGTCGTGGTTTATCCGGTCAAGGTATCGGGTCAGAAAAAGTCCTATCCGGAAGCCGGTCAACGGAAGCTAAAATGGCTGCCTGTCGAGGAGGCCGCAGAACAATGCGGCGATAATGGGCTTGCGAAATTTCTGCGACAACCTGACGTCAAGGTACTTCTCGACGGCAAATAGATTAAGCACTGTCATTGCCAGACAGGTTTGGCGCCAATGCCAAATCAACGATAAACTCGCTTCAATTGTCCAGACAAACAGCCGGTGACAGATTGTTCACGTGATCGGCAGTTTAAATTTTCGACGAATGTCCCATCTTGCTAATCTGAGAACACCGACCGGTAGGAGACTGCCTTCTGGTCCCACAAATAAAAACTCAGAAAGGTTGATGGCATGAGCTGGAACCCCGCAATTGAACCCCAATGCCCCACGGCTGGCGGTGTTGATTCGATCGAAACATTGATCATACCCCGAGCACGTGATCTCGGTGGATTTGAAGTCCGGCGAGCGTTGCCGGCACCCAAACGCCAAATGGTTGGCCCCTTTATATTTTTTGATCAGGCCGGACCGGCTGAGTTCATCACCGGTGAGGGTATCGACGTTCGGCCTCATCCACATATTGGCCTGGGTACGGTTACCTATCTTTACAAGGGCGAATTTCAGCACCGGGATTCTCTCGGCAGCAATCAGATGATTTATCCTGGCGAACTGAACTGGATGGTGGCCGGGAACGGCGTGACGCATTCCGAACGCACCAGCAAGGAAACGCGCCTGGCACCCAGCAGCCTGTTCGGAATTCAGACCTGGGTAGCCCTGCCAGATCAACATGAAGATACCGATGCCGCTTTTGAGCATTTCGGTAAGGAAGCACTGCCTTTCCTGCAGGGCGAAGGCAAAGAAGTCCGACTGATATTGGGTTCTGCCTGGGGTGAAAAAGCGCCGGCCAAGGTGTTCAGCGAGATGTTTTATGCTGACGTAATCCTGGAGGCTGGTGCCAACATTCCGTTACCGAAAGAGCATGAGGATCGTGGCGTCTATATCTCAACTGGCAGCGTCGTTGTTGCCGGTGAGACGTATGAGGCAGGACAAATGATGATCTTCAGGCCCGGGGACGACATAACGCTCACTGCTGGAGAGCAGGGCGCGCGTCTCATGCTGCTCGGCGGGGAGACACTTGGCGGGCCGCGCTATATCTGGTGGAACTTTGTCGCTTCATCGCGCGACAAGATCGAAGAGGCCAAACAAGCCTGGGCTGACGGGAACTGGCAGGACGGAAAATTTACATTGCCGCCGGGTGATACTGAGGAGTTTATTCCGCTGCCGAGAAAATAGTAGTTTGGCTATCGCAGGTACCGGAGGCGGCTTTACCTATCAATGGTAATCGTTCTGCTGTTTGACGCCAGCGAGCGCTACATGCGATATATTCCGGCCTGTCTTGCAGAACAGGAAATGCTGGCTGTCCACAGAGAACGATCTGCTGATGGAGTTTCGAACGCTCGTCCATATCGGTCCGTACAAAACCGGATCGACGTCCTTGCAGGAATTTTTATCCAGGAATCATGATTGGTTGCTGGAGCGCGGTCTTCTGTATCCAAAGGCAGGTCGTCAGATTGGCCGCGATAAGCTGGATCGAGCCCATAATCCGTTGTTTCATGCGGCGCGGCTTGAGGATCATGTTGCTTATCAGAGATTTGTCGACGATTTGGGCAAAGAAGTAGCAGAACATTCGCCGCGGATACTAATTCTATCAAGCGAAGTTGCTTCAAGAGAGAGCCTGACCCAGAATTTCTACGATCTGATCAACGACACGATACCTGGCTCGACGAGAGACATCCTTCTTTACGTCCGGCGACAAGATGATCTTTTGTCTTCCAGGTATTCACAGCGGGTAAAGACAGGCAATTTGCGATGGCCAAAATCCATTCAACACCTGAATTCGCCCAAGTTTCTTGATCACAGGTTACGAATAGAGAATCTGAAACGCGCCTTACCGGAGTTTGGTGTCGTGGTTCGGTCCTTTGATCGCGACAAGAAGCGACTGATACCGAATTTTCTGGAGCAAGTCGGGATCGAGCGCATCGAGTCGGCAAATCCTGCACCGCGCATGAACTCAAAGCGGCCGTGGGGAGTGACATGGCTCGGCCGATATTTGAACGTTTTACCGCAGCCGATGGCGCGGTATACGATACGGCAATTTATCAAGATGGACGGCCATCTGCAGGCGAAAGGTATCGACTTGCTCGGCGGTATAGGGAAGCCCCTAAGCTACCAGCAACGCCGAAATATCATTGAACAGTATGCGGATTCAAATGCGTGGTTGGCGAGCGAGTATTTCGACGGCCTGGATCCGTTTCTTCTCGACACAGAAACCCATCAACCGATACGAAACCAAGCATGAGTTGTACAGTAATCTGAGACGGATCTATTAGCGCCACCAATTAAAAAATTTTAATCAGCGATTGTCAGGATCGACGACGAGTGCGCCGCCTGCAACTTGCTCGGCGGGATGTTGACGGATCAGTTTCGATGGACAGGGTGGTGTCCGGTAGTCATGCTCCGCCAAACATTGACCTCTACGTGCCGGAGGTCAAAAAGAGTACTGTCTTGATACAGGCTTGAAATCAATAGGTTTTCCCAAATGCTTCAGAACAACAGCACATCTCAGCCAAAATCAATCGTCTCTGCAAGGACGGATGGATTGGGAGGACGCATTTGGTCCCTGCTCTGCACGATGCTCGAAGCGGAAAAAAAGAGGTGTAACTTCAAGTTCACCTGGGAGAATACCAAGCTGATGCTGGTCAAGGAGTTCCACAGTCTACCTACGGCAGAGGAGATGTTTTCGGAACAATTTTTGGCAGCACATTATCTGGATTCGATTGAAGATATTTGCGAGGGCGATGTTACTACGGAAGGAAATCATTCCACAGATTTCTTGGCTGAGTACAATGGTTCCAAAAATCTGAAACGCCAATTTGACCAGATCGGATTTCGCTCTCCATATCGTGATGCAATACAGATGGCAGAGGCCGTGAAAGTTCCCGAAAATGCAGTCGCCATGCATGTGCGAAGTGGTGACATCATCTTCGGCAAACTGCGTGAACGAGCCCGCTTCATGGAAAAGACTATTCCGCTACCTGTTGCAAAGTCCATCGTGCGGGATTTGGTAGGAAACGGTCGTCCTGTCATTGTTTTTTGTCAGGATGATCATTCGCTTTCCCTGTTGATTGAGGAAGGTGCTGTTCCGGCTACGAAATTTGTACCGGCCGAAGTGAATAGTGCAGAAGAGCGCGACCTGTTTGAAATCGTGCTGATGTCGAAATGTACTGAAATTCTGGCCGGTGGCAGTGTATTTGCCATGACCGCATGCCTGATCGGCAAAGCCAGTCTGCGAAATCCCGCTGACACTTTCTCGGCCGAAGAGATCGTGAGCATCGTTGAAGACTATTGTAATGGCGAGAGCTTAATTGACAGATATATCGCGGCTCATTCGCTGAAATACATCTACTACAATTTCTACGATACGCTCGACGCTGGCCGTAGAGTAAGCCTCATAAACAGAATGGCAGACTATGATCCAGACAACAGGCTGTATTCATTCATACTAGCATATGAATTTATGAAATCAGGTAACTTGGAAGATGCAGATGATACTCTTAAACAGAGGTTATATGCGGAATACAATCAAAACAAACGAATCCCATGCATATCCATGAAATTGCTTGCCGATCCGGTCGGAAATCCAGGAAGATTGGTTCAGTTTTGTAATGAATTATTCGAAAATACAGGCAAAGGCTATGGATACATCGATCTCTTTGCGGCGTATGTATTGTACAAAGATAAAAATAAACCAAGATCTTTATCTATAATATCTAAGTCAATTTTTTCGATTGATAATAAGGTGTTGCCTATAAAATTATTCTTCAAATGTTTGAGGTATAAATAGGATAAAAATGACCCTGGTTGCCGGTCATTGCCGCGATTTAGCCGGAGTGTTGCCGTTGCTCCTCCGAGCTGGCTTTCCCAGCAAATGAGAGAAACTCCTCATATTCTTTTCCTTCGATGAGGCAAAGCGTGCGAAAAATCGAGTCGTTCCGTGTTGAATGGCGATTGGTGTTCTGATAGCCGCCCCGGTCGAGCTTATCTATCCCGGAAGCCAGTCTAATCGCGTATGCATCAAGGATTTCATACTCAAATTTGTAGCCCTTTTCAGGTCCGCTTTCCGGATAGAAAAAATGTGCTTTTTCAGATTGCCAGGGACCTGGAAGGCCAATGCGTGCGAGTAGTTCAGTTTTGCTGCGCGAGCCATATGCGTATTGTTCGTTAAACGGCTCCTGCAGGCTGTTGTGCAATACCAGCTGCGGTTCCTGAAGCTGGTGGACGAGAATTGATGGTGCGTAGGGGTCTTCACCCTGTGCCTGGCGGATCATCGGTAGTACCTTTATCGGTAAGTATGGTCTTGACCGGCAACTATCCCGAACCGTTTCGAAGGAAGACCGACTTAATGTACAATTTCCGTCCCAGGGAAGAATCCACTCTCCATATTCTGCGCCGATCTCCATCGCTTTGTTTCTGGCGCCATTAATGTTCATGGCATAAAGAATCTTGGGCCTGCAAACCGCAAGCTTCATCATTGTCTGAACATTTTCTTTGTAGCTTAGGTGTTTTCCAGCCTCGAAAAACTGTCGACCACCAAATGGTTCGAAATCAAACCCTATCCCGTCATATTCTGATTTCTTGAAAGGGATTGTAGTGTATTCTGTATTGCTTTTTTCCAGTATTCTTTTTAATTTATTTTGCTTCTCTTGATCAAATATTCTATTCAGTATGAATATTTTTCTACATTTTATAAATTTCGACTCATTTTCGATCATAAAAGAGAGATTGTTAAACGATTGCTCATTGGAGTGAAGTGGCCATAGATCATTTCCTATGATTCTTACCAAACAAAAACTGTCGTTTTCTTGTTTAGATCCGCTTATCTTGAAATTCACATATTTTTTTATATTATTTATTTTATAATTGATTTTATTGGTATTACTTGATGTCGAATTTTTTATAATCTTAAGTATATTCATTTTTTTTGACCAGTGCTGAATATTTCGAAGAATTTCTTTTTTATTCTGGACATCGGTGTTTTTCTGGCAGAATTCGCCACGCTGACATAATGGTCGACAGCGGCATCCAGCAGCTCTGATTGCGGTTCAGCAGGGTCAACTTTTTCCGGGTAGAAGGCGAAGTTGTTGTCAAAGAGAGAATCTTGATCCGGGAAAAAGTTCTTTCTGACCCAGTCATTGGACATGTGAAATTTTGCATAGAAATTCCGGGCCTCTTCTTTGGGGTAGCTTCTCCTTTCTCCCGGATTTTCGCTGGATATTCTTACATAAAGTTTAGCGATATCTCGCCTTGCATTGTTGGTGCGATCTAGAACATCGACAAGTTTATTGAACCGGCAAATCAGGTATTGTGCCTTTGCGCTTAATGCCCGATTCCGGCTTGTTCCCATGTCACTATTTTTGATCATGTGAATCGGTATTTCTGCTGCGCGGAAAAATTCGGCAACCGTATCACATCTATCCTCCTTGTAGACTATCGGACACACTGATTGTCTTCCGAATTGATTGATAAATCTTCGGAGCAGATGCTCATAGTCATAATAGTGCAGAAAATCGTTTGGTATCTTATCTTTGGGCGTATTCACATAAGAGCGCGCGCCCAAATCGGCAAACGTATCATCGAATCCAGTATGACCGTCCTTCAAGACCGTGCTGAACCGGCTTACGGCCAAGCGATCTTGTCTTCGCAGAAACACGATGACCTTAACTTCGTCTACAATTCCGGAAAAATACTCCGCGATTTTTTTGATTGAGGAAGCGCGGAACATCCTGCTGTGGATCAATTCTGACGTGAAAATTATCTTGCTGGTACCAGGATTGTTTTCAAGGTCCTGTTCAAATGATCTGCGAATGTGTTTTCGAAGTTGGTTTGCCGACGATTTATTTCGCGCCAATTCCATTAGTTTGACGTTATCAAAAACGTCATCATCTTGCAGGGCAGCGAATAATAGATTGTGGCTGACTTTGCCAAAGGATGCGGGGACCAATATACCATTGTTCTGTAACGTTTCGCGGTTCTGATGCAGCACTCTCTGAAGGCTAGTGCTGCCGGTTTTTTCCGTTCCCGGGTGTAGGATGAGCGTTCTGGTCACTATAAACTTGATGTCGCCAATTTAGTAAGGATTGCTTTATGCATCCATTAAGAGATCAACTATAGTCGGGGAATTCAGGCGAGAACCGCGTTAATGTCAATATGCAAATCTTTCACGAATTTCTCGCATTTGGTGAAAAGTTTCGGTTGTATCTGACACATCAAGACCGTAATGGATTGATTTTCGGACCAAACTTCATTTCACACGGCAGCGACAGCGAAGATGATACTAAACTGGTTCAATGCGGATGATGAACAGGCCCAACTCCTAAGAAGGCTGTTACGGGAGAATCTGCCACAGCAGATGAAGATGATCCTTCGTGCCGTCGCGTGGATGCTGGTTGGCGCTGCAGCAACGGCTCTAATTGCCTGGCTGACGCGCTCAATGATCAATACTGTGTTTCTCGACGGTTCGGCCGGGGCGTTATGGGGTGTCAGCGTCATGGTTGCCGGCGCTTTTGCGATGCGTGGATTTGCTGAGTATTTTCAGCGAACCACCCTGCAGGTCGTAAGTGCATCCATGTCCGCACAATTGCAGATGCGCATGTTCAGAAGATTGATCAATGCGAACATGAATACATTGACGGTAGAAAGCCCTACCCGAATCGCTGCGAAGATTACACGTTTTTCAGGCGCCGCATCTGGTCTGGTCTTGTTGATCGCAACCAACCTGGTCAAAAATGTTCTGACATTGGTAGCGCTAGGCGCGGTCATGGTTTTTCAAAATCCCGTGCTGTCGGCGGCTACGCTGGTAGTGGTTCCATTGGCCGTTTTTCTGCTTTCCAGAGCCAATAAGGCAATCAAGAAACTCACCGCGACCGAGGATAATCTTGCCGGTGCCGCGGTCTCGGCAATGAGTGAGGGTTTTGCCGGCGCTGCCGTCATCAAATCATTCCAGATTGAGGATGAGGTAAGTAACAAAGTTCACGATGCAATTATCAAGCAGCGCGAACGGGCAATCAAGATCAGCAGAATTGTCGCAGCAAGTAGTCCGATCATGGAAGTATGCGGGGCGCTTTTCATCGTACTGGTGCTTGTCTACACGGGCCTACAGTCGCAGGCTGAAGGCGCTGAACCTGGCCAATTCGTTGCATTTATTGCGGCCTTCTTTCTTGCCTATGCGCCAGCTAAAAGTCTAGCCGGATTTCGGCTCAACCTGACGAGAATGAGCGCAAGAGTAGAGAACATGTACACGCTTCTTGATGAAGCTATTCCGGAACTCGATCCGGAAGATGCTGCCTTGGAGGAGCATGCCAATTTGTTGCGGTATGAGGATGTTCCAAAAATCGAGTTCAAGGGGGTAGATTTCAATTACAGCCCCAAGATCGCGGCGCTTAAGGATGTGTCATTCGTCATTGAGCCGGGAAGCAAGGTCGCGGTTGTCGGGCGTTCAGGTTCTGGCAAGACCACAATTGCAAAGTTGCTCCTGAAGTTCATTGAGCCGACCAGTGGAAAGATCATGATTGGCGGCCAGAACATATCGGAAATGTCTGTAACCGAACTACGGACAAATATTTCATACGTCGGACAAGAAGTGTTCCTGTTTGAAGGAAACATCTGGGAAAACATTGCCCTGGGAGATCTGAACGCGTCGGATGAGGAGATATTGGAAGCTGCTCGAATTGCGCAGGTTGTCGAATTTGCCGGTGAGGTTGAAGGTATGCTGAATTATATGGTGAAGCATGGTGGGATCAATCTTTCCGGTGGGCAGCGTCAAAGGATTGCAATAGCACGCGCAATCGTCAAACAGGCTCCCATTTTGCTTTGGGATGAAGCCACTTCGGCGCTGGATGAAATTACAAGGTCGATTGTGGAATCGGCGGTGGATGAGGGATTCCGGAACAAGACCATTGTGACCATTTCCCACAACAAGACTGCTTTGAAGAACAGCGACAAGGTCTTGTTTCTCGAAGACGGCAAGATCGTGGGATTTGACGACAAGGAAACCCTGCTAGATACCAGCAAGCGTTATCAGGAATTCTTCTCGTGAGCGCAGCCAAAAAGGCGGATGGCGAGGGTCGGCAGAAGTCCCATAACTTCTGCGGTATTGATCAATTGCCACTACCATCCTGCGCGATAATAATCACACACTATAACCTGGCGAGTTATTTGAGAGATGCGCTCGAATCGGTAATCAGCCAGACCTACCAAAACTGGCAGTGCCTGGTGGTCGATGATGCATCAGACGATGAACAGTTTGAAATTGTTCAAAATATTGTAGATGAGTTTTCCCATCCCAAAGTCCGGCTGATTAGAAATCAGCAGAACCTTGGCCAAACACTGGCAGGCTTTGAGGGTTTACGACAGACTGAATCACAATTTGTGAGCTTTCTTGATCCGGATGACAGGCTGCTTCCCGAGTTTCTGGAGGAGATGATCACAATGCATCTCAATCCGGTAATTGTCGCACCCTATGTTAGCGCCAACCAATTTTTGAAGGAGGAGAACAAGGGCGTTATTGCTTCGGTGGCGCGGTCTTCGTATTTGGTCAAACGTTCAGGAACGGATGTTGAGGCTATCTGGAAATCGCCTTCCTCTGGGCATCAGCTTTATTTTATCGAACCGTCAAATCCCGGTTGGAACCGTACAGCAAACTCATCCATGGTTTATCGACGCGCGGCACTGCAATACTGCATTCCCAAAAAACCACTGAGCATAAAAAACAATGCCGATTCCTTCATGAGTTGGGGATGCCATTTTTTGGGGGGCACACTGTTTTATGACAAGCCACTTGTTATTCGCCAAATTACCGGTGTAAACGAATTCATTTCCCAAGAAGTTTATTCTTCATTGCAAATAGCAAGATCTTATCTTGAAAAACCGAATAAACTTAAAGAAGATAGCATTATTGCATTGTTAGATAATGATGCTGATCTGCATTATAAAGAAAAATATTTTAAGAATCTTTTTATGCGTTATAAAAATCTGGATTTCGATTATATAAATAACAGAACTGATAAACGTAATACATATGTAAATAAAATATTGAAAAAGAAGAATAATAATAATTTTATTTATAAGTTATATTATAAATTCTTCGATAGATAGAATGGGCTAATCTTCCGAGTATCCCTGAATCCGGATCCAATTTGAATACTAATGACCCGCTATTGAGATCGGAATTAAACGGAAAACTGACAGGGTCCTTACGTACCAATTCGTACATGTAGTCATATGTTTCCGGCGCTAATCCGAGATCCCTGCAATATTTTTCATATGAAGTTACATCCCTTGCCAGCAAGATATCAAACAGCTGGCTTGCTCTTTCTTTTCCTGTCGCGTTGACCTGCCTGCGATGTTTGCCGCCATGTGTCGGATCGATTTTCCTTGGTTCAGGCGAGACAGCAAACTTCTCATAGAACTGTGATTTTGTTCGTATCGGAAAATGGACAGAAGCCATACCAGCCTTGGCGCCATCAATTCCAATTGCCGGACGTATTCCCCGGTTTGTCACATGGTGCTGACCGGACTTGATGGAGGTTCTGTCGCTCAGTTTTACAATGGCCTTGAACTTATGGGGGATTGCCGAGTCGATTGAGTTGGCTGTTGCCAGTTTCCCTACGTAATCGGCGGAAAACTGATTTGGCTGCAGGTGCAGCCATGGGAGCAAGATGTAATCGAGGTCTTTGTTTTCCAGCGAAATTCGAGGTCCGGGTGCCACAAATAAAAAGTCGTCGGCGTCAAAGGCGAATATCCATTCAATCTCGAACAGTTTCTGGGCAAGTATTCCAAGTGCGTTCAATATGTCTGCCTTCTTTTTGAACGAGTTGGAATGATTGACCAGAACGATTTTTACATCCTTATGCCTGGAATCAACGGCCTCTATTTTTTCAAGCGTATTATCTTTTGATCCGTCATCGTAAATAATGAAGGACTTGATACCATGGCGAATAAGGTGTTCGAGATTCAGGTCAATGATATCACCCTCGTCCTTGACCATGCTGACGGCAGCAATTTGTGACCAATTCAACCGCTCATTTGCCGGCAGGTATCCGTCGGAGTAATTCATCAGTTTTTCAGTTTAGTTCAGATGGCGAATGAGTATGATTGCCGGGCAATCTTGATGACGACGTTGGTGTTACCTGTTCCATGATATACTCAACACGTTCCACAAACTTTTTCGGGCTCAATTCTGTTTCCGCTGTTTCAATCGTGTTTAGACTTAGACTTTCGAGATGAGCCCGATCGTCGACAAGCCTATCCATTATCGTTTGTAGGGTCGACAGGTCTTCCACCTCATAAACATAACCGTCCTTGCCGGAAGTTAGATATCCGGCGCTGCCGCATTGGTCCGATATTATTGGTACACAACCATAAGGCATTCCCTCAATCGGTGCGACACCCAGCAATTCTCCCTTGGCAGGAAGTACACAAACGTCATGGTTGGAATACAATTCCGCCATTTGTGAGAAGGGAACATCCCGAAGTATATTGATGCGGCCTTTGTGAATTTTCGCCTGTTCCAACAGTCCTTCGTAGTAGGTCTTGTCCGAACCATGGATCGATGTGCCGGAGGAACCTGCCAAGGTGATTGAAGTCCTGCCGGATTTTAGATGGTTCTCAAGTACCGAAATCAGTTTGTCATGCCGTTTTCGCGGTTGCATGAGTTTGCCAACACACAGGACTCTCAGCGCACCATCCCTTTGTCTTTCTTGTTTGATGGTATCAAAACGCTGGACAGGCCAAGGCAGGTAGAACGCAGAACCATCCAAAGGCGCCGAGTGGTCGAGGCCCCTTACCGGCGTGACGCGAAACGGCGTCAACCCCCTAATTCGCCATTTTAAGTAGCTGTAGAAAGTGCGAACCCGTGTCAGCGGTTTCAGATCATAGTGGATGACCTTGAAATGACCATTCCTGGCATGCCGTGCAACGTGATCCGAAAGCGGTTTGGATTTTCGCAGAAATATTAGGTCTGGCTCAATCTGATCGAGCGCATCGGTAACGTCGGAGCGACCGCTCTCGCCGGTGAATACGAGTGGTTTGACATATCGGTGATCTTCCAGCCGAGCTTCCTTATAGCAGAGGACTGATACCCCGTATCCTGCCTCGACCAGCGCCTTGGTCGCAAAGAACAGATTGGTATGAAATCTGGGGACGACAAATGCGACTTTCTTCTTGCTCAAGACCGGTTCTCCGTCTTTGCTTTCGCGTTTGTAGCGTCGGGTTTGATACCGTTTGATATTTGATCCTCACGAAGAAGACAGAGTTCATCATATGTTTTCAGAACCTCAGTCCCGAATAGCGAGCTGGAAATCGCATGGTCGATTCTAAACCTCAGACCAGGCAAATTTTCGTTTCGCTTCAGACTTGCAATCCGCTGATCGGTACTCTTCGACCCCGTGAACTGTTCGATACGCTGCAGCTCCGTATCGTCCTGCATCAAAAAATCATAGTTCACCAGCAGTGCAGGGTAATCTTGCTTTTTGATGATTTTGACAATCAACCGATTGTAGACTGTCCAGGCTCTGAGCGCATTTATGCCAATACCCCACTTGCCGCGATTACGATTTATGTAATGCCGGTGGACTGCATGTGGATCCCGGAAAATTGCAATCACCTTGTGCCGCGGAAGCATCGGAGCCAGGAACTTATAGGTCAGACAAGTGCGCGGATCCTTAAATCCCCAGTTACAGTTCCTGCCGTCCAATTCTCCGAACAAACGATCTGCTTCAGTCTTCAGGCCATCTTCAACAGCTTTGGCGTCTATAGCATTGCGTACCTTGCTGCTGTTTTGTTTTTTCCCGCCCAGCAAACGCTTGTTCAACGATTTCGTCGATTTGCGCTCGTATTGATTTCCCTGATCATAACCGGGATCAATGGTCTCTTCGACCATTTCAATACCGGAATGATGCAGAATTCGGCTAAGCAAGGTTGTGCCGGATTTGTGCATTCCCAAAATGATGAATGTGCTAGCCAAGCTAAATAATCAGTACCGTTTGGTCAGAGGATGCGGCAGCAATTAATTTGCTGAAGTCATGGCGAGTGTTTATCCAATGGAACGAGAGACGGCAATGGGCACGCTGCAGCCATAGGCACTTCACATCTTTTGGCGCTTTCAATTTCCTGCTCTGCAAATTGACTGGCGGGACTATTTATTGAAAACATGTTTGCTGATTTTCAGGCCTGGCGTTTAAGGATGCCGTCTTTATTGTAGGTAAGATCCAGGAGAATGCGCAATTGCCGCATCAGAGTAACGCCGGTGTTAACACTATGAAAAGTTTCAGCATCGAGAGCTTCTTATTCCGTGAGGAGAACAGCGGAAAATCAGTGATCGAGGTTGGTTCTCGTGATGGTGAATTCTGTTTGCAGTGCAAGGAGTTTGGATTTGGCAAAGTTACCGGTGTCGATGCGGATCCGGAGAGAATTAACTTGGCCGTTCAAAAGTCAGAGGCGTCTAATGCGGGTATAATTTTCAACTGTGCGCAGTTCGAAGAAACCGAGTTCGAGAACAATTCCTTTGATTTCGTCGTTTGCCGTGGCGTCCTTCGCCATATGTATGAGCCGTTTTCTGCTTTGAAAATGATGATGTCCATCGCCCGCCAGGGCATATTGATTGAGTTTGAAGACATGTTCCGTGGCGGGTCGATTTTCGAGCGGACAGTGTTGCATTTGTTGCGAGATCAGCCAATCGTCAAACTGGGTAAATCCCGAAAACTGTCAAGTTATGCAAATCCCAGTTTTCTATTTACGCCAGCTTTCTTTCAAGAATTATTCAACCGCCGAACAGCCAGTTTCGACGTCATTGAACAGTCCAGGTCACCTGTGAATGGCCGACATGTCATTTATGCTGCCAAGAGGAGCATTGAAAACTTGCTGGTCGTTGCGGGTCCAAGTTCATCCGGCAAATCGACCATCATCAATGGGTTGATGGAGCGGAAGATAAAACTGAAAAACCTGCCGGAGCTGACCGGCAAGGAGCGGGCGCTGGAAGCCGGCAAGTTACATAAACTGTCCATCGGAAATCTGACGAATGCCGTTTTTCACTATGACATAACGCGAACGGCAGGTAACAGCATGCGGACTGTCGAGCGGGATCCGACGGCCCGAATTCTGGACATTTGCAACAAGGTGAACGTGATTACGCTCTTGCCTTCGCCGGAGAGACTACAGCACCAGTTTGTCAATAATGACGGCGACAAGAATCCGCATAGTGCCAGGAAAAAGATGCTCAATGAATTATATTTCAACGATCATGTTCGTCTAAAATCAATTTATGAGCAGTGGTTCTCATTGTTGAGGAAGTACCAAGATGTAATCGACAAGAACATGATTTTATTCAGTGATAATGGTAATAATTTTATAGAATTCGAGTGTGATGAGTTCGCAAAAATTTTCTCAGAAAACTACAAAAATTAAATGTTCAGATTAATTTTGGTGGCAATATTTTATATATCAAATCGAGCACATTTTCTTTCATCGGTTCGAGTTTACGAAGCCTATTTATGACGTCGTTTGATGATAATTCTTCTAGATCGCATATTTGCAATCGTTTTTCCTGAGCGAGATGGTCAAGCAAAGATGCGTCCGGAAGTTTCTCCGTATCGGCGGGCTTGAAGGCTATCACCGGGCGTCTTGCGCTTATGCTTTCTACAATCATGGAGGTACTGTCGATTGAGACAAGTATCGCATCGAGCGCGAATATCTCATCCAAATCAGCCGGGCCGGTTGATCTGAAATCAATCAGTATAACCTTATCAGTGACGTCACCGAGTGCGTCATAGAATGCATCAGGAGTTCTTGGCGAGGTTGCTACGGTCAGGGCATAGGCATCCGCGCCCAGGTTTCTGATGAATCCGGCAAGCAGGATCCAGTCTTGTCCTGAATATTCGACCTCGTCATTCGGCCCGCCAATTAGAACGCCGATTGTTTTTATGTCGCGATTTGGCGGCGGTAAATCATCGGGATCCGATCTTGCGCAGGTCAGTGCAAACTGATGATTTGGAGCGTCGGCGCTGTCGGGATTCATGGTCAGAACAAGATCGGGATCGGAGGAGATTCTCCGCCGATCTCCAGTAAAGATGTTCGGAACATCCCAAATTCGTGCCAATGCAATGTTTACCTGCAAACTCAAGCCTCCAGAGGAAATGATGAGATCCGATGCAGGGAAATCCCGCCATTGGTTTCCAATAAGCAATGTCAACAATAGTTTTGGCGGGAGGCGGAAGCCGGTTATCCTGCCGAGATATTTGTGAAGTCGTGGATTGGGACTAATTTCGACCGTGTTGACGATTGCGGACTTTTTTCTTGAAATTGCTGCTGCAATTGTTTGACTTCTTCGATACCGGCCAAGCCTACCATCGGAGATGATCAAGATCCGAATCGGGGCATCATCAATAGTGTCCGTCAAGTGTTCCTCGTCTCGGGCATTTCCCGCTCTGCCGAACCATAGATCACATAGTGGCGGTGATTGTCCTACAAACGATCGCCGAAAAAATCACCTTTATCAATCTAGTTATAACTTCCAATGATTTGCGACAAACGGCGCTCTGCGCAAATGTCCGCTATGTTTGTGCATTACGTCAGCGGGTTTGACCTTCCCTGCAAAGGATACAATTGCCTCGCCCTTGCCCGGCAGTTTTGCATCGCCGATCATTGCCAGGGTAAGACCGTACCTTCCAGCCCTTCGACCGAGGACGTAACTTGGCGCCCTGGCATTACAATCACTTCGGAAAAGGATGATTTTCTCTTCGGGGAAATACACGATCGCATCGGGGCCAAATTTGCTTTCCAGCCAGTCCTGCTCGCTGAATGCGTTGCCGTTCAAGCCGGGAAATGCCATACCAAACTTTTCGGGAGAAGCGATAAAATCATTCCAGATTTCAGTGTGACTTCCAACCCGCAGGCGGTAGACGGCGCCGTGTCCTCGTACTTTGGCCTTACTGGCTCGATGTTTTGCAATCACGAAGTTACATTCTGGATTGTCTGCCAGGAAATCAATATTTCCGACGATTACGATATCAATATCCAGGCTTACAACAAGGTCGCCATTTTCCAAGCCCAGGAAGTTCTCTGAAAAAGTCCATAATTTCGGACTGTTCCCAGGCAAATCCGACCGAGGCAAATCAACAATGTTCACCTCAGGGTTGACGCCTTCTCCATTATCCGTAACGCAAAAGAACCTGAATTTCTTGGAGAGATTCCGGCAAACCATGTTGTATAGAACATTCACGTCGTTGCTATTGTAGAGAGACCCCCATTTGTAGCAGACAATATTTAGATCGACATCATTCACCGCTGATAGTCCTATTGTCCTGGGATCAAAGTCTTGAGCATCTGGTTGTGCCGCAGTTGACTGATTTGTCGCATGATATCACGCTTATCGATAAGTCTGTGATTTATATGACAACAATTGCCCGCTATCCAGAAAACCAGTCAAAAAAGCGGAGAATCTCTCTTTGCTGTCTATGTGCGAATTACATGTATGACGAAAAACTACAAGCCAATAATTCGGAGATTTAGCCGAATCAGTACAAATTCGATTGTCGCGGGCAGCGGCTCTTATCTAGCCTGACGAACAGCTCTTATTTATTGCGACGGAACTCTTCTGGAATATAAAAAACATAATCGTAGCTGGCACGAACCTTATGGCAATCGTGACAATAGTCGACATTCGCTCGCTGATCACCGGTTGTATCGCCAAAAACAGACCCATCAGGACTTATCATGATGTAACGCCAGTCAGCCGTTTGCGGATTTGTACCTGCTGCCAGCTTCTCCATAATGAACAGCGCGCCGGGAAAAAATTGCCCGCTATCGGTAAGTGTCAGTGAGTCTTTTGCGAGAACCGTGCCAGGCGCGTGCTTCTCACCCTTTGCGAGCTTTCCATAATCGGCACCAATCTTGTTTGCAAAGTTGTTTACGTAGCGGCGACCATGGGTTTCCGAAAGATAGGGCAGGGAATTGAATGAATCCCAGGACTGGTAATTCTTGATCTCTGGAATGCCCGACATTTCGTAGCTGACTTCCATCTCGTCTTTCAAAGCCTGATAGATTCGGCCAGCTTCAGCTTCAGCATTTTGCGCCGGGTTTTCCAGGAATATGTGATCCTTGATCTCCGGGGAATCCTGTTGGGCAGCCGAAGTGCCAGGTCCAGCGAAACTGAAAATTACTGCAGCGGACAGGAGAATAAACAATCTTGCCATCATCCAGATCTCCACATTATCGCATTTCGAAACCGGTTCGATTCCAGAAATCCGACATGTTTTGCAAAACGCCTATAAGCGATTGCACGGCATGGTTGCCGGGAACCACACCATTGACATCATTTTAACATGGGACCTGATTTGGCTCGTTTCAAAGATGTTCACGTCAACGTGTCACGACCAAAATCCATTGCCTGTCCGTGGCAATTTAGCGGAACTGGCTTCCGTTTGATGAAAAACCGGAAAAGTACTACTCAGGAATCTGCGTCGCCCTTGCGTACATTCCACGCCATATAGGCCAGAGCACCACCTTCACACAGCAGTTGAATTCCGAACAATAATCCCAGGACCCACGTCGCAGAGATCGGCATCTGTGCAAAGAGTACAAGCCCCAGAACAATTCCGACCATGCCGCTGAGGAGTACCCAGCCCCAATCAGGGAAGGGGCGGATAGTCAGGGCAAATATCACTTTTGCCATCCCGCCAACGATGAAGAACACGATCAGCAGCAATGTAAGCGCGAGAAGCCCTTCTCCTGGATTGCGAAGGAATAGAAAACCAACGACGATCGAAAGCGCGACTGAAACCAGCTGCAGCCAGAAGTGGGGAACGTTGCTTGCACCGATGAGACTGATGCCCTGCAAAATCCCGGAAATGATCAAGAGCCAGCCGAGCAGAATGATTACCGCTACTGATGAGACAAGCGGGAATATGAGAGCAACCAGCCCGGCAACCACCATCAGAATGCCCTGGGCGAGATACCAGGTTGAATGTCGCTTGATGGCGTCGCGCATGGCAATGCGCATGACGTTTGCAGCCTGGTCTACTGAAATCTTGTCGCTCATAGATTGCTCCTATCGACCTTGGGTATTGGTCATTAGATGACCGCAGGTTTGCGATTCTTCTTGTATTTGCTTGCAAACCCCAATGCAACGCTTTGTGAAACTCTTAACAACATCGTTCGTTTTGGATGTAAGTCGGTGTTTTACTGTGTTTTAAGCGTCGATTTGACCAATCTGCTCAATGCTGTCGACAACTCTCAAAGCAGTATTGAGTGCGCAGCCGCTTGCCATGATCACCTGCGGCAGGATCATCCATTCCAGGGTCCAGGCCGAACCTGATCTCTCCTGCTCATGCACCATTGCATGATGCATTCCGGAGAGTTGCGTGGCGTTGAATCGAGCCAGTGTTATCAGAAGCTCGGCGGTAACCGGATTTCGCTTGTGCGGCATTGCGGATGACTTTCCTGCCTGCCGTAGCACGATTTCATCAATGCCTTGTTGCGCCATTAGAGTGATGTCCTGGCCCATCTTGCCGAGTGTTCCGGTGACCAGGGACAACCAGCCGGAGAACTCTGCAATATTGTCCCTTCTGGCGTGCCAGTTTTCGGGAGTGTTACCGATATTAAGTGCGTTTGCCACGAAATCGGCGATGGCATTTGCATTCTCACCCATCGCAGCTCGATTCCCCACCGCGCCGCCCAGTTGGATAACCAACAGCCGGGGTGATAATTCTTCCAGTCTTTGAAGATGTGCGGCAAGCGGTTGTCTCCAAGCCTGCAAACGATCGGCAACCGTAATCAGTTTTGCCGCCTGCATGCGGGTACGGCCTTGCAGTTTATTGGCGCCCTGGTTCTTTATCAGCTCGTCCAAAGCGTCAGAAAGCATGCGCAAACGCGATGCCATTATTTCACAGACCCGCTTAAGAGCGAGGACCAGCGACGTGTCGATCACATCCTGTGAGGTCAATCCCGAGTGTATCGCCGCATGCAGGTGGTCCGGCAGCGCAGATTTCAACTCCTGGACCAATGCTGGAACAACCACGCCATCCTTGCCGGTGCCGGTCTTCAAAACCGCCGGATCCGGTTGAACAGCCTCAATTAGTTCCGCAGCTTCTTCGGCAATCTTGCTGTCAATAACACCCGTCGCACCAAGCGCGCGTGCATAGGCAGCTTCCACGGCAAGCATGTGTTGCAAACTCGCAGACGCGCCCAGACAATCTGCGAGTTCATCATCGGCAAACAGGCCGCTCAGCCAGCTATGGGAGAAAATGTCGGTTGCCATGGATGCACCATGTCATGAATGGATAAATGCCGATAGTGGCCTGCCTTTCTACCGTCGCTGCCAGGAAATACTACCCGCCAGCCAGTGTTCATTAGATGTCGAAAAAGACGGTCTCATCATCTCCCTGTAGCTTGATGTCAAACCGGTAGACAGCCTGACCATCACGCTCCGTGCGTCTGGCGATCAGCGTCTCGCGCCGGCGCTCCCATTCGATCAGGTTCAATACGGCGTCGTCGGCATTCGCTTCGGCTTCGTCGTCGAAATACATGCGCGTATTTAGTCCGATGTTGATGCCACGGGCAACGATCCAGAGATTGATATGCGGCGCAGCCAATTTGCCATTGCGGGCAGGGCTAGGGCCAGGTTTGACGGTGTCAAACCCCCATTCTCCGGTTTCGAAATCGGTAATCACCCGGCCCCAGCCGCGAAAACCCTTTTCAACCTTGCGGCCGTCTTCGGGATGCGCATAGACACCGTTACCATTGGCCTGCCAGGCCTCCAGCAACACGTCCTTGATGGGCGAGCCCATGCCATCGACAACAACGCCTTCAACGCGAATGCGCTCGCCCTTGGCATTCGGGCCGGCAATATCCCAGCCGAGTTCCTGCTTGTAGATGTCAAATCCGGCCGCGCCCGGCGCAAGACCAATGTGAACGTAAGGTCCGGCAGTTTGCGATGGGCTTTCCTTCAGATAGTTGAGTTCCTGGGGCATCAGTTTCCCTCCAGACGGTTTTCAAACAAGGTCGAGCGGCGACCGCGCAGAACAATGTCAAACTTGTATGCGATCGTATCGAGCGGAATCGTTGCGTTGAGATCAAGACGTGAGATCAATTGTTCAATCGCGTTCGGATCGGGGATGGTATTGACGATCGGGCAAATCGGAATGAGCGGATCGCCTTCAAAATAGCACTGGGTAATCAGCCGTTGGGCAAAGCCGGTTCCGAAGATTGACATGTGGATATGCGCCGGGCGCCAATTGTTTACCCAATTGCGCCAGGGGTAGGCGCCGGGTTTCACGGTGCGAAAATAATAATAACCATTTTCATCGGTGAGTGTCCTGCCGCAGCCGCCGAAATTCGGGTCTATTGGTGCAAGATAGGTATCTTTCTTGTGCCTGTACCGACCCCCGGCATTGGCCTGCCAGGCCTCGACCAGCGTGTTTGGCACCGGCCGGCCGTTCTCGTCGAGCACCCGGCCATGCAGGATGATCCGTTCGCCGATGGCGCTCTCTCCCGGTTGGGCGTAATTGTGGATCATGTCCTTGTCGAGCGGGTCGAGGTCATCGTGACCGAAAACCGGGCCGGTCAGTTCGGCGGGTGAACCCTGTAGGGATATGAGTGAATATTGGGGAGAACGCGAAACACTCGTCTTGTAATCCCGAGTCAGTCCGGGTGGATGCCATTCGCGATCGCGTTGATAAAATTCGCCTAAATAAGACATGGCTTGAGATACCTCCATTCGTCAAAAAACTTGCGTCGTTATTCTTCTTCCATTTGTGCATAAGTTTGCCGGGCCAGCTTCAAGGCATGGTTTGCCCGCGGAACACCGGCATAGATTGCGACATGCTGAAATGCCTCCAGCACATCTTGTTTGCTGGCGCCGGTATTTGCAGTAGCGCGAATGTGCATCGGGATTTCCTCGAAATTCCCAGTCGCTGCCAATAATGCCAGGGTCAGCATCGAACGCTCCCGCAGGCTGATGCCGTCACTGGCCCAAACATTTCCCCAGGCAGATTCTGCAATCAATGTCTGAAATGGCACGTCAAACTCGGTCTTGGCGGCCTCTGCCTTATCGACATAGTCATCGCCAAGAACCTTTCTGCGCGTTTTCATGCCCACGGAATAGCGGTCAGACATTTGTTCTCTCCTTGATAAATTCCAAGAGCAACCGAGTGAATTTTTCCGGTGCCTCGACGCCCGGCAGATGTCCCACATTGTCGAGAATTTGAAAGTCTGCGTCTTCGATCATATCAGCCAGCACGCTTACGGTTTCGGGCGGACTGGCCTGATCGTCCGCGCCAGCGACAACCAGAACCGGCAGATTGAGATTTGCGGTTGAGTTCGAAAGATCAGCGCCGGCGATTGCGTAGCAGCAGCCGACATATCCCTCCTGCGGTGTCCGGGCCAACAGGTTGCGCCAGGCCAAGGCCTCATCTCGGGACCGAAAGACCGGGCTGAACCAGCGATCGAGGATTTGGTCTGAAATCGATTCAACGCCATTTGCCTCAATTGCCGCTATTCTATCGTTCCAGAGCTTGGGATCACCCATCACTGGAGCAGTATTTGACAGGACCATTGCGTTTATCAGTTCCGGCCTGCGTGCCGCCAGGTTTTGACCGATCATGCCGCCGATGGAGACGCCGACGAAAATGCAGGATGTGATCTTCAGGTGCTCGAGCAATTGTTCCGCGTCATCGGTCAGGTCATCCATGGAGTAGGGGCCTGGAGGGCAGGACGACAATCCATGACCGCGCTTATCAAACCGGACCGCGCGAAACTCATTGGGCAAGAGGGAAACAACATCATCCCATAGGCGCAGGTCTGTGCCGAGCGAGTTTGCGAACACAATCGGGAAGCCATTTGGGTTGCCATCCTCGCGCCAGTGCAAATCCACGTCTTTCAGTTTGGCGATCCGCATCAGTAAGGTAGTCCCACATAGTTTTGGGCGAGCACGGATTGTGCGGTCTTGTTTTCTCGCAGGAATTCCAGGTCGGCGCGCTGCATCTTGAGGTCAAACTCGGTCTGTTCGGGATAGCGATGCAGCAGGTTTGTCATCCACCAGCTGAAACGTTCTGCTTTCCAGATACGGGCCAGCGCCTTGTGGGAATAAGAGTCGATACCGGCAGTGTCGTTGTCTTCAAAAAATTGAACAAGGCCGTGATAGAGATAATAGATGTCTGAGGCTGCCGTGTTCAGTCCCTTGGCGCCTGTGGGCGGCACGATATGGGCGGCATCGCCGCAGAGGAACAATCGTCCCCAGCGCATGGGTTCGGTTACAAAGGAGCGTAGGGGCGCGATTGACTTTTCAATCGATGGACCGGTTATCAGTTTGTCAGCCTGGCTTTCCGGGATCCGTCGTTTCAGCTCGTCCCAGAACATCTGATCGCTCCAGTCATCGGGGCTGTCCGACAAAGAGCATTGAATGTAATAGCGGCTCAGATTTGCGTTGCGCATGGAGCAGAGGGCAAAGCCGCGGTCCGAACTAGCATAGATTAGCTCGTCGTTTACCGGTGGCGTTTCGGACAATATTCCGAGCCAGCCAAATGGATAGACTTTCTCATATTCGCGACGAATATCGAGCGGGATTGCCTGGCGGCTTACGCCATGGAAACCGTCGCATCCGGCCACGAAATCGCAGTCAATCCGAGACTCTTCCCCGGCCACAGAATAGGTCACATAAGGTGAATCGGTTTGCGCGTCGTGGATCTCGACGTCTTCAACATTGAAGACAAGCTTGCCGTCCATTTTCTCGCGCGCATCATAGAGATCGCGGGTCACTTCAGTCTGGCCATAAACGACAACCGGCGTGCCGGTATGTTCCACGAAATTGATGCCGAACATCTCATTGTCATAGGAAATAAGCGTGCCGTCATGAATAAAGCACTCGGCGTCCATTCGTTCGGAAACGCCGGCCTCCCGCATCAATTCCACAAACCCGGTTTCGAGAATGCCGGCTCGGATTCGGCTAAGTACGTAGTCGCGGGTCTTGCGTTCCAGGACGACGGTGTCGATGCCTTTTTTGTGCAGGAGCTGGCTCAGCAGTAATCCTGATGGTCCGCCACCAATGATGACAACTTGTGCTCTCATTTCGATATTCCTCTCCAAAATCAGAATGAATGATCAAAACACAGATGTAAAATGAGAAAATCTATGAGATAGTTACCAAAAATGGAAACTATTAAATGGATCGACGAATAAAATTCCGGCATATTCAGTGCTTCGTGGAAATCGCCCGGGAACGCAGCCTGAAAAATGCTGCTGAAAAACTCTATCTGACGCAACCGGCAATCTCAAAGACGTTGAAGGAATTGGAGGAGATTGTCGGCGCAACCTTGATGCTACGCAACCGTTCCGGCGTTTCCCTGACGAAGGAAGGAGAAGTATTTCTGCATTTCGCCCAGATGTCGCTTGCCAGCCTGCAACAGGGGCTGGACGGAGTTGAAAAAGCAGGAGCGCAGAAGAAGGAGATCCTAACCGTCGGCTCGCTGCCCAGTGTTGCTGCACGCCTGATGCCGCTTGTCGTTGCCGAATTCACGGAGCTGGCACCCAATGCGGTATTGCGAATTGTCGATGGCCCACATGGATATCTGGTGGATCGTTTGCGCCTCGGGGAACTGGATCTTGTTATTGGCCGTTTGGGCCAGCCGGATACCATGCAGGGTATCACCTTTACGCAGCTTTATACCGAACATGTTGAATTGGTTGTCAGGGCGGATCACCCGCTTCTGCCATCTTTTGATATTCGGCAAATTGTCGATTGGCAGGTGCTGTTTCCGCCGGCCGGCTCTGCCATTCGACCACTGGTCGAGCGGTTTCTGATTGCAAACGGAATCGGAGACATTCCCAATCGGATTGAGACCGTGTCCGGTGCGTTTGGTCGTGTTTATACTCGCAACTCAGACGCGATCTGGATCATATCAGGCGGCGTGGCGGCCAATGAAATTGCAGACGGGCGCCTAAAAAAGCTTCCACTGGATACTAGCATCACGCAAGGTCCGGTCGGGTTGATGTCGCGACCAGAGGAGGCGGAGATTCCGGTTCGGCAAATCTTCCAGATCGCGGTGAGGAATGCTGTCGGAAAACTGAATCAGTGAGAGCGACTACAATAAGCGGGATTTCATTCTTTCAATGGTTGTCACTGATGCAACATCTTCGTCACGTGGTCAGCAGTTTTCTTGATTGCAGTCTCGATGTTTTTGCGTTCGTCATCGAACCGCGTTGATGGCACCGGTACCGAAATTGCATGCAAGTCACCTGACAAATCAAGAAATGCGATGCCGATTGCGGAAATTCCCCTGGTGTGATCATCGAGATCATAAGCAAGTCCCGTTTCCCTAACCTGGGCAAGCAGTTTCATGAATTCGTCTAGATTACCATCGATCTGACGCCTTTGCCATTCTTCCAGAGCCAGTGCGCTCGCCTCACCTGGGTCCAGCGCGGCAAGGCAAGCCCGGCCGTTTGCAGTAGTCGTCAATGGGAAGACTTCACCAACCGAAGAGACGGTTCTAAGCCTGTGAATTCCCGGAACCTGATCCAGGAATATCATTCCTCCGCCGCGCATGACCGAGAGATCGGCTGTCTCGCCGGTCTCCTGGGTCAATTCGGTAAGAAGCAATCTGCATTGCTCGACGATGTTGTAGCGGGCGGCATCTGCCAATACACCAACACCCGGTCCGAGCCGAAATCCGCCACCATTCGATCCGGCAATGACAAATTGTTCAGCCTGCAAGGCGCCGACGATCCGTTGCACGGTGGAACGGGGCAATTCTATGCGATTGGCAATCTGGCCGAGGCTCATGCCGGTTTGGGTATCCTTCAACGTGCGCAGAATTTCGGCGGCACGTGCGATCACCTGAACCCCTGACCGCGATCCCTCCAGATTAGTCTTGTTGTTCATTGCGTAAATCCATCAACTCCCCAGCAGTGATTGCCAGGCACTGGTCTGTTCTGCCGGCAACCCGCAATGCGATACAGAAATTGAACCTTACCGTAAATTTAATTTGACCGCAATACGGTACATATGCATCAATATACGGGACAGGTGGAGGAGCCACCGCAATTCATAACAGGCTGGCATTGCGTGTACGCAGTGGACGGAGGAGATGCGACATGGTCAAAATTCGCGGGATCGAGTTTCAGGCAAATACCGACAACGACATGGGGCTGGAGTTCTATAACCTCAGCCATCGTTACGGGTTTCAATGCCCCAACTGGCCATATTTCAAAGATGTGGCGATCGAGCGCCAGCATTATATGGCAAAGTCCGGCGTTCTCAGCCAGACAATCACAACCACTATGCATGTGACGACCCATATCGATGCACCGGCGCATGTCGTCCAGGGCACGCCCTTCATCGATGAGGTGCCGTTGCCGCACTTTTTCGGTAGCGGGATTGTGGTGTCCATTCCCAAGAACAAGTGGGAACAGATAACCGGTGATGACCTGGAAAAAGCCTGCGGCAAGGCAATCCGCAAGGGTGACGTTCTGATCATCAATACCGGCTGGCACAAACAATATGAAGACGGCGATTACTTTGCCTACTGTCCGGGGCTGGTACCGTCGGCAGGTGAGTGGATGATCGAAAAGGGCGTCAAGGTTGTGGGTCATGATACCCAGGCAAATGACCATCCACTGGCGACTGCGATCGGTCCACAGCGAAACGGCCCGATCATGCCGCATCTCGAGGAAGAGTATCTGGAATGGTCAGGCGGAACTGACTGGAAAACCGCGTTTCCGGAATGGGAACCCGTCCACAACATGCTGTTCTCCAACGGGATTCTCGGCATTGAAAATGTTGGCGGAGATCTGGATGCTGTCACCGGGAAACGCGTGACATTTGCCTTCTTTCCCTGGAACTGGGACCGTGGTGACGGCTGTATCATTCGCCTTGTTGCAATGATCGACAAGAGCCAGAATTACCGCATTGAAGCTGGCGAGGATTTTTAAAGGCGAGGGCGTGGTGAGGACTGCGCCCGCCGGATTTCTGCCGGGAGGACGGAAATGCATATCAAACGTTTCGAAGATGCTGAGATTTATGAAGCGCCCAATCACTTTGGCGTTGTCGGCTTACGGCTGCAGGGATTTGAGGAAGGTGGCCCGACCAATCAATGGGTAGGTTTGAGCCAGTTTCTCCCCGGCGGCGGGGCGGGGCCGGATTCCACGCCGTTCGAGAAAGTCTATGTGGTGCTTGAAGGCGAGATGACAGTGATTGTCGGCGGCGACGAAGTCGTGCTGGGCAAATATGACAGCTGTACCATTCCGCCGGATGAAACGAGGAAGATCGAAAATCGTTCCAATCACACCTGCACCATGCTGGTGGTAATCCCCTATCCGCCGGAGGGTTGAAAATGAGCGAATTGTCCAATCCCCATTCGATGTTTGATGTCACCGACAAGGTTGCGCTGATCACTGGTGCTTCGGGTGCCTTTGGCATGGTCGCTGCCCGGGTTCTGGCCGGCGCCGGCTGCAAACTGGTCCTCGTAGCAGGCAACCAGTCGGCGCTGGATGAAATTTCCGAGGAATGCCGCGGGTTGGGTGCAGAAGTCGTGGGAATCAACGCGCGGCCAACCGACGAGGAGATTTGTAACCAGCTTGTAGCAGATGCGGTAGCTGACTTTGGACAACTCGACATTCTTGTCGTTGCGTCGGGTATGAACAAGGTCGCGCTGATAAACGATATGGCACCGGAGACCTTCGAAGCCGTGATGGATGCCAATGTGACGCAAAGCTGGCTGATGGCGCGTGCTGCTGCCGGGCAGATGAAGTCGCAAGGCGAGGGCGGCAAGATCGTGCTTGTCTCGTCAGCACGCGGATTGCTCGGGCACCCGGCAGGATACACGGCATATTGTGCGTCAAAGGCTGCCGTCGACGGTATCACCAAGGCACTGGGCTGCGAGCTTGGGCCAACGGGAATTACCGTCAATGCGATTGCGCCGACCGTATTCCGGTCGCCGCTGACGGCCTGGATGTTTGAAGAAACCGATGATGCAACAAAGGTGCGTAATGGTTTTCTGACACGGGTACCCAAGGGACGATTGGGTGAGCCGGAGGATCTTGCCGGGCCGCTCTTGTTCCTGGCTTCGCGGGCTTCAGACTTTTACACCGGGCATATTCTTTATGCCGATGGCGGATATACGGCAGGCTGAGCGATGTCTGACGCCCGACACATTGCGATTATCGGGGCCGGCCTAATGGGGCACGGAATCGCCCTGACATTAGCAAGGGCGGGAAACAAGGTTGCCATAACCGATCCGGATCAGGGTGCACGCGCAAGCGTCCTGGCTCGAATATCAGACAGTATGCAAAAAATGGGATGCGATGCGGCTGACATCTCAAACGCGATCAAGCGAGTATCGGTTGTGGATTCAATACCTGCTGCCGTGTCTGATGCGGAGTTCGTGTTCGAAACGGCGCCTGAAAAAATGGAACTAAAGCAGGCAATCTTTGCGGAGATTGAAACGCATGCTCCGGAAACATGCATTCTGGCATCAAACACCTCGGTCATGCCGATCACGAAAATTATGTCGGGGTTGCAGCTGAAGAATCGGGCGCTGGGTACGCATTGGTGGAATCCGCCGCACATGATTCCGCTGGTAGAAGTGGTCAAGACCGAATGGACAGATGCAGAAGTCGCAGATGCGATGATGGGTCTATTGGAACGTGCCGGGAAGACGCCAGTCCTCGTCAACAAGGATGTTCCGGGATTTATCGGCAACCGATTGCAGCATGCGCTGTGGCGCGAAGCCGTTAGCCTGGTGGAGAACGGGATTTGCGATGCCGAAGCGGTGGACACGGTGATCAAGTCGAGTTTCGGACGCCGGCTCGCGGTGCTCGGCCCACTTGAAAATGCCGATCTGGTGGGAACCGATCTTACGTTGGATATCCATGAAAATGTTCTGTTCGATCTGGAAGATCGCAATGGGCCTTCGCCTTATTTGAAACAACTGGTTGATGAAGGACGGTTGGGTATGAAATCGGGTGAGGGATTTAGAAAATGGACAGATGATGAGGCAGATGCAGTCCGATCAAAAGTCGTACGGCATCTCTCAAATCTGGAAAACATCTTGGAAAAGTGAACTTGTGCCGGAATTCGAGCCATCAAGGGAGGAAAGAATGAAACCACACAAAAATGGAATTTCCCGAAGAAAACTCTTGTCGACGGGTGCAGCCGTTCTTGCGGCTCCAGCGATATTGGGTATCACGCGCGCCTATGCCGCTGACCCGGTGATCAAGGTAGGACATGTCAGCCCACGCACGGGCCCGCTGGCAGGATTTGCCGAGGCGGATGAATACGTACTTGCGGCAATCCAGGAGCTTTTTGCTGCAGGCCTGGAAAACAACGGAAAAACCTGGCAGGTCGAAATCATCTCCAAGGACAGCCAGTCGAATCCGAACCGGGCTGCTGAAGTCGCTGCCGATCTCATTCTTGGCGACGAAGTTGACATAATCGTCGCTGCCTCGACGCCTGATACAACCAATCCGGTTGCCGATCAGGCGGAAGTCAATGAAGTTCCCTGCATCACGACCGATTGCCCGTGGCAACCCTATTTCTTCGGCCGCAATGGTGTTCCTGGTGAAGGCTTCCAGAGTACCTATCACTTCTTCTGGGGCCTGGAGGATGTAATCGGCGCATTCCTCGACATGTGGGGTAACAGCGGTGTTACAAAGAAAGTCGGCGGATTGTTCCCCAATGATGCGGACGGGAATGCCTGGGGAGACCAGGAAAACGGTCTTCCAAAACCGCTTGCTACGGCAGGCTATGAATTGACCGATCCGGGCCGGTATCAGCCGTTGTCGGATGACTTCTCCAACCAGATCGCTGCCTTCAAGGATGCCGGTTGCGAAATCGTGACCGGCAATATGATACCGCCCGATTTTGCAACATTCTGGTCGCAATCTGCCCAGCAGGGCTTCAGCCCGAAGGTTGTAACGATCGGCAAGGCGCTATTGTTCCCGTCTGTGATCGAATCGCTCGGTGGACGCGGGGATGGCCTGACTTCCGAAGTCTGGTGGTCGCCAAACCATCCATTCAAATCATCCCTGACCGGTGCCAGTGCCAAGGAACTCGCAGATGGCTATGAGGCTGCTTCCGGACGTCCATGGACGCAACCCATCGGCTTCAAACATGCCTTGTTCGAAGTTGTCGCCGATGTCGTCAAGCGGTCATCTGATCTGGAAGATCCCACCGCGATTATCGAGGCGATTGCCGCGACAAATCTGAACACGATCGTTGGTCCGGTGAATTGGTCGAATGGGCCAATCAACAATGTCACCAAGACACCGCTTGTCGGTGGCCAATGGCAGAAAGAGGGCGACGTTCATGATCTCAAGATCGTGGCCAATTCGGCAGCACCGGAAATTCCGCTTACCGGCGAATTGAAACTGCTCTGACCGATCTGAAAATCACCTGGTGCCTCTTCTGGCGCCAGGTGAACTCTCATGAGCGCGGAAGCTGAAATGATCCTGCAGCTGGAAAATGTGCAAAAGGCATTCGGAGCGGTCGTTGTTGCCGACGCGCTTTCTTATGAAGTGCAGAAAGGTGAGGCGCTAGGCGTGATCGGACCCAATGGTGCCGGCAAGACGTCCATGTTCAACCTGATTACCGGTACATTGAGACCCGATTCTGGTCGCGTTCTCTACGATGGCAATGATGTCACCCAGCAAAGCGCTGCCCGGCGATCGCAAAGCGGGATGGCACGCAGTTTTCAGGTTCCGCAGCCGTTTTCAGGGATGACCGTGTTCGAGAATGCGATGGTTGCAGCCACCCAATCTGCGGGTCTACGCGGAAGGAGTGCCGAAGAGACCTGTCTGGAAGTCATTGAGCAGACAGAATTAATGTCAAAGGCCAATACGCTTGCTGGCAAATTGACGCTGCTCGACCGCAAGCGGTTGGAGCTGACCAGGGCATTGTGCGCCAGGCCGCAACTCCTACTGCTGGACGAGATTGCCGGTGGTTTGACCGAAGCCGAATGCGCCGCGCTGGTAAAAACCATCAAGAATATCCATGCCAGTGGCGTCTCCATCATCTGGATCGAGCACGTCGTGCATGCCCTTTTGGCTGTCGTTGACCGATTGATTGTCATTGATTTCGGCAAGAAGATCGCCGAGGGCGAACCGCACGCGATCATGCAGACGCCGGAAGTTCAGGAAATCTATCTCGGGATCGAGGTCGATGCCTGAACCGATCCTCAACATAGATCGCCTTGATGCGTATTACGGTGATTTCCAGGCGCTGTATGGCGTGGAGATGACCGTGCAGGAAGGCGAGGTGCTCGCCATTATCGGCTCCAATGGTGCCGGTAAATCCACGCTTCTGCGCTCCATTTCGGGCCTTATGGATAATGATGCGGATCAGATACGATATCGCAGTGAGCCTATTGGCAGGCTAAGGGCCGACCAAATCGCAAAGAAGGGCATTGCGCTGGTGCCGGAAGGCCGCCAGTTGTTTCCTTCTCTATCGGTTGAGGAAAACCTGGTTATTGGCGGGCAGGTCGGCCGAAAAGGCCCGTGGTCCCTCGACAAGGTATTCAAACTGTTTCCGGTGCTTGAAGAGCGCCGGTCGGTTGCCTCGACCTCGCTTTCGGGCGGGCAACAACAAATGGTGGCTATATCGCGGGCGCTTATGTCCAACCCCGATCTGATCCTGTTTGACGAAATCAGCCTCGGGCTGGCGCCGGTGATTATCAAATCCATCTATGACGCCCTGCCGGGCATTGTCGGCGAGGGCATGAGCGCGGTGATTGTCGAGCAGGACATCACCAAGGCATTGTCGGTATCCTCACGTGTCTATTGTCTGCAGGAGGGGCGGGTATCGCTGACCGGCTTGTCGGATGCGGTGTCGCGCGAAGAAATCAGCCGTGCCTATTTTGGGGTCGAACAATAATGGATTGGCTCAACGCGCTCATTCAAGGCATTTTGCTCGGTGGTCTGTATGCGCTGTTCGCAGCCGGATTGTCGCTGATCTTCGGTGTGATGCGCCTCGTAAACATCGCGCATGGCGATCTGATCGTACTTGCCGCCTATATGGGTTTGACCACCACCATTGTGCTGGGTGTTCATCCGTTCGTGGCAATGTTGCTGGTCATTCCGGCGATGGCGCTGTTTGGTTATGTCCTGCAACGTGGAATTCTCAATCAGACGCTGGGTGATGACCTGCTTCCGCCACTGCTGGTCACGTTCGGATTATCGGTCATCATCCAAAACGCGCTGCTGGAAGTCTATACCGCCGATCCGCAAAAGATGGATGCAGGCGCGCTTGAAACGGCGAGCGTTTCGGTCGGGGGACTGTCGCTCGGGATCCTACCGCTAATGACATTTGGCATAGCGGTTGTGATCATTGCAGGGCTGCAGTTCATCTTTTACCGTACGGCGCTTGGCCGGGCCTTCCGTGCTGTTTCCGACAATCAGGACATTGCGCAATTAATGGGGCTTAATCGCCGCCATGTATTTGGTCTCGCCATGGCGCTAGCGCTTGCGGTGACGGCAATTGCCGGCATTCTTCTGGGAATTCGGACCAGTTTCGATCCGTCCATCGGCGGTGGCCGTCTTATCTTCGGATTTGAGGCCGTGATCATCGGCGGATTGGGCAATTTGTGGGGCACTTTGGCTGGCGGTGTGATCCTCGGTGCCGCCCAGACCCTGGGTGCAAAAATCGATCCGGGTTGGCAATTACTCGCCGGACACATCGTCTTTCTGTTCATTCTCGCCATTCGGCCGAATGGCCTGTTTCCAAGGATTTCGGGATGACGACAAGCCAATACAGTGTTTCCCGCTCCTCCAATGCTGCCCGCATGGCGACCGTGTTTGGCGTCATCGCATTGATCATTCTGATCGCAGCACCTTATTGGGCCGGTCGTGCCGATATGCGGTTGATGAGCGAGTTGTTTCTTTACCTGGCGCTCGCCAGCCTCTGGAACTTGATGGCTGGTTATGCCGGGTTGGTTTCGGTCGGTCAGCAGGCCTATGTCGGCTTTGGCGGCTACATGCTGTTTGCTGCGACAATTTTCCTCGGCTTGCATCCGATGGCGGCGGTCGCTGCTGCGGCATTGCTTGGCGCGCTGATTGCCGTTCCGGTGGCGCTGTTGATTTTCAGATTGCGCGGCGCCTATTTCGCGATCGGCACCTGGGTCATGGCAGAAGTGTTCCGCCTGTCCTTTTCCCAGATATCCGCTTTGGGAGGCGGTTCGGGTACGTCGCTGCCGGTGGGTATTGTCAGGTCAATTGCAGCAAGTCGCCAATCGCGCGAGGCGATCAGCTACTGGCTTGCGCTTGGTGCTGCCATCATCGTGGTGCTTGCAGTCTATCTGTTCCTGAGGTCGCGCAGAGGCCTCGCGTTGACGGCAATTCGCGACAATGAGCTGGCGGCGCAGTCGCTTGGAATTGACATCTGGCGCACCAAGTTCCTGGTTTACATCGTGACCGCGGCACTGACCGCGATGACGGGCGCGCTGATCTTTCTGCAGAAACTTCGGATATCGCCGGATGCTGCTTTCTCGGTAAATGACTGGACCGCATTTGTGATCTTCATCGTTGTTATCGGCGGTATTGGCACCGTGGAAGGGCCGATCATCGGCACGCTGATCTTCTTTGCCCTGCGCGAGACGCTGGCAGATCTGGGTACAATTTATCTGATGGTTTTGGGTGCTGTGGCAATCATCGTAATGCTGAAAGCCCCCAAGGGATTATGGGGTCTCATTCGTGACCGCTTCGACCTACAGCTTTTCCCGCTCGGCTATCGGGTGAAAAAGGATGATAAGGAAGGAACCTGACATGGCGAAAAGAAACAAGACCGTCATTACTTGTGCGATTACCGGTGCCATTCATACGCCGACCATGTCGGATGCCTTGCCATATAAGGAAGATGATATTGCCCAGCAGGCGATAGCCGCTGCCGAAGCCGGGGCATCGGTTCTGCATTTACATGCCAGGAATCCAAAGGACGGGTCGGTTTCGATCGATCCCGAGACTTTCTCCAGGTTTCTGCCGCGTATCAAGCAGTCTACGGATGCGGTTATCAACATCTCCACCGGCGGCAGCCTGAAAAATACGATTGAGGAGCGAATTGCGCCGGCGCTGCGGTTTTCGCCGGAAATGTGCTCGATGAATATGGGTTCGATGAACTTCTCTTTCCACCCGCTGGCGGGAAGATATGACGAATGGAAATTCGACTGGGAGAAGGATTACGTCGCAAATTCAGACACCTACATATTCCGCAACACCTTTGCCGATATCAAGAACGCTGCCACGCAATTGGCCCCACATGGCATAAAGTTCGAGCATGAGTGCTATGACGTCGGTCATCTCTACAATCTGAAATTCTGCCTCGATATCGGTCTGTTCAAGGCGCCCATCTTTATCCAGTTCATATTCGGAATTCTCGGCGGCATCGGGCCGGATGTCGACAATCTGATCTTCATGAAGCGCACTGCCGACCGTCTGTTTGGTGATGATTACAGATGGTCAGTATTGGGCGCAGGCGGAGCGCAAATGCCGCTTGCAACGACTGCCAGCCAAATGGGTGGAAATGTACGTGTCGGGCTGGAAGACAGTCTTTTCATCTCCCGTGGCAAGCTTGCCGAAAACAATGCTCAGCAGGTCACCAAGATTCGGCGTATCGTCGAGGATCTGGGTTGCGAGATTGCCAGTCCCGATGAAGCTCGCGAGATGCTGGCGCTCAAGGGTGGCGACAGGGTGGAATTCTAAGGAGCCGGTGCCATGTCTGAAATCGAACCCGGAGACCAGAGCCTAAAGTCGCTGAAAGGCCTGCATCTTTGGCACGCACCCTTGTCGAGTTGTTCGCAGAGGGTACGGATCGTCCTGGAAGAGATGGGCAAGGGATATGAAAGCCATCTGGTCAATCTGAAAAAGGATGAGCATGCAAGTGCAGCCTATCAGGCAATTCATCCGAAAGGTCTGGTTCCGGCATTGGTCGACGATGGCCGGTTGTTCATTGAATCCATTGATATCATCCAGCATGTTGCGGCTGACGGACCCGAGTTGATGCGGCTGGAATCGCCGGAGTTGTTGCGCATGGCCGATGAGGCGCAGATGGATCTGAAGCTTTTGACGTTCGAGTTCTTGTTCCGTGCTGAACCACCGCCGCCACCACAACAGGCCGAAGCATTTCAAAAATCCCACAACAATGCCTGGTTGAGGCAGTTTCGGAAGGATTTTGAAGCTGGCTTTGATCATGATCGGCTCGATAGTGCCGTTCGGCGGATCGATGCAGGGTTTTCCCATCTTGACGGGCTTCTTGCGGACGGACGCGAATTTCTGACCGGCGACCAATTCTCGCTAGCGGATGTGGCCTGGATGCCGAATGTCCATCGATTTGCATTGATGGACTGGCCGTTTGACCGTACGCCAAATCTTGCAGCGTGGTTCGAGCGGGTCTCCAGCCGACCAAGTTACAAAAATGCCCTGCTTGCCTGGCAGGACGAACGTGCTGCTTCGACTTTTGCCGACTACACGAAAACGCGCCAGGCAGATGGGACCGATGTTCGGACGTTCGGTGGACTATCAGGGTAAGGTGCTGCGCATAATAATTAATTGCTGGACGAACTATCGTAATAACCCATGTTTGGATTAGTCGGCCCGCAATCTAGAAAGGCATGAACGCAACTATGGCATTTGCGAAATTGGTTTTTGCTGTTATTGCCCTTTCCGTCAAATTCAGTCTCCAATCCCCGATCAATGAGGTAGCGCCGTGACGAAAGTCAAAAACATCCTGTTCATCATGGCTGATCAGCTGCGCTGGGATTACCTATCCTGTTATGGACATCCCCATCTTGAAACGCCGAACATCGATCGATTGGCAGCAATGGGCGTGCGCTTCGACAGGGCTTATGTTCAGTCGCCGGTTTGCGGTCCGTCGCGTGCTTCTTTTTACACCGGCCGGACCGTGTTCAGCCATGGATCGACCTGGAACAGGGTACCTTTGCCGATTGGCGAGAAGACGATTGGTGAGTATTTGCGGCCGATCGGGGTGCGTACTGCGGTTGTGGGCAAGACGCATATGGTGCCTGACAACGAGGGGATGTCGCGTCTTGGTCTTGATCCCAACAGCGATATCGGAAGTGCCATCAGCCAGCCGGGGTTTGATCCGTTTGAGCGGGACGATGGCCTGCATCCGACACCGGCGCTGCGTAACAGGGGAGGAAAACTGCGCTACAATGACTGGCTGCGGGAGCGCGGATATGAAGGTGAAAATCCGTGGAATGATTATGCAAATTCGGCTCTGGGACCGGATGGCGAAATCCTTTCGGGCTGGTATCTGAAAAACTCGAATCTACCCGCCCGTGTCAAGGAAGAGCATTCGGAGACACCTTATACAACCGCCCGGGCAAAGGAATTTATCGAGGAAGTCGGTGACGAACCGTGGCTTTGCCATCTCAGTTATATCAAGCCGCATTGGCCTTATATCGCGCCCGAACCCTATCATGACATGTATGGTCCGGAGAGCTTTCTTCCGATCGTACGCAGCGAGTTGGAGCGCGAAGATCCAAATCCGGTTTATGAGGCTTTCATGAAAATGGGAGTCAGCGAAACCTTCTCCAGACAGGGTGTGCGGGAAACCGTGCTGCCGGGCTATATGGGACTGATCAAGCAGATTGACGATCACCTGGGGCATCTTTTCGACTGGCTTGAGGAGACCGGCAAGATCAAGGACACCATGATCGTCTTCACCTCGGATCACGGCGACTATCTTGGTGACCACTGGCTGGGCGAGAAGGAGTTGTTCCATGAGGCTTCTGTTCGCGTTCCGCTGATCATCTATGATCCAAGACGCGAGGCCGATGCTACACGCGGTACGGCTTCAAATGATTTTGTGGAAGCGATCGACCTGTTGCCGACCTTTCTTGAAGCAACAGGCGCCCCGTCTGCCGAGAATGTTCTGGAAGGCCGTTCGATCCAACCGCTTCTCTTCGGAAACACACCTGATGACTGGCGTGACGCGGTGTTGTCGGAGATTGATTATGCCTTTTACGACGCACGCGAGATATTGGGTGTCGATGTATCCAAGGCGCGTGGATACATGTTGCGAAACGAGCGCTGGAAATATGTTCATTTCACCGGATACCCGCCACAACTCTTCGATCTGGAAAACGATCCAAACGAATTTGTCGATCTCGGACGAAATCCTGAATATCAGGATATTCGTAGTGAAATGAAAGCGGCATTGTTTGAGCGGATAACCAGTCGCAAAAACCGCGTGACTATGACAGATGAAGAAGTATTTGCCACCCGCGCCGGTGAAACCAGCTCAGGTATCCTGATCGGCAAATGGGATGCCTGAACAGGTTCCAAATTACCTCAATGCTTATTGAATGATGCCCAATCCGCGATGCATGTCTTCGGCGGTCATTACCGGCTGTATTTCAATTGCTGCTTCCAGCGCCATGAATACCGGCTCGTTGATGACGGGCATGCGGGCCTGATCGGTTTCCTCAAAGATCAGAATGCCCATGCGTTTACCATCTTCCAGCGCGAAGTACGCGGCCTCGGGATTGATCGAGTCGATCAAGGACTGGATCGCCGGACCCAATGTCCCCTCTTTTGCGGCGGCATTTCCCTTGGCAACCGGGATGGTTATTTTCATCATCAAGCGCATTTTTTTGCTCCAATTGAATTTCGGGCATTTTGACGGATGGTATGAGAAAGGGAGTAAACTATGCAATCTGCAATTCGATGAGGCGCAAAAAGAAAACCCGGCGCTAGGCCGGGCATTTCCTTTTTGGAGGTCTGGAGATTTCAGGAGTGGTTCAAGTTCCTGTAGCATTAAGATGCCATATCCAGACAGTTCGGGATGTGCATTTTGACACACTTCGGAAAATATAAATAAAAACAATGCCTTATTGTGTTAAATTTGTCATTGCCATCGCGATTTTCCGGTTCGGACAGCGTTTGGTTCCCAGATTGAATCGTGATGTGCACAATGGCACATCGGTGTCTACAGGATTCTGGGATAGTGCAAATGACATCGATGAGGCGCGGACCTTATACTTTGGACCGCTGATGTTAGGGGAAGACGGCTGGGGCTTCCCCAGCCTCACCTTTCGATTTCAGGGTCCAGGACAGCGCCAATTCTACCGGAAATGACATCTTCTGGTAATAATCGTGCCATCCCAACGGCGATATTGACACCGGCCATCGGCTGTCGTCGCCAGGAAGGTTCCGATCCCGCCAATAAACGCACCAACCACGGCACCGCCAACGGTCTTTGTGGTCGCCGCGCCGATTGCTGCGCCGACGCCTGCGCCGGTCGCCGTTTTCTCAATTGTCGTACATCCTGCCAGCATTGCGGCGAGCAGACATCCAATGACGAGATTTTTCATGTTCAGTTCCATCGGTTTGATTGCAGATCAGCAGCAATAATAATTGATGCAATCGGACACCCTGTTCCCTTGATTAGCCCTGGCGTCCCAATTCTATCGGATCGGTGGGCGCCGGCTTCCGTGGAGAGAATACGGCGCGGAAGCCGTCGGCAACAACATGTCCGAAGTTTTTCGCAGCGTTTGACACCCTTTTTGCGAACCGCCGGATTTTTCCGGGTTTCTTCGGCTCCTGCGGTTCGGCAAGATCTGGTGCCATGACAACATGCGGTGTGTCACCGGCGCTATTGGCTGGAGAAGTAACATTTTCAGCCATTTGCCAATTTTCCTGCTTTTCACAAACAACCATCACGACCGGATAGTCGGACTGCTTTGTCTGGCTCAGGACGGCATCAGCCTGCATTTGACAGGCAGCCTCCGTCTCAAATCGCGTTTCCACTTCACGTATGAAATTGCAATCGGCTTCGCCGTGATTGCAACCAAGGACAATCATTGTAACCAATGCCGGATTCATGGCTTTTTTCCCGCTTCAAAATTTGCAATTCCAATTCCAATTCAACGGGGCATGGAAATGGCGCAAATGTGATGAAAAAGCGGTTTTTTAGGTGCTTTTGAGTGTCCGTCGCCAGTTATTGGCGCGGTTGAGTTGAGGGCAAAAGGGTCTTACCGGCCGGTGCGTCTGATCGCCTGTTCTACATAAGGGCGCAAGCGGTTGGCAACAACGGTATAGCCGGCCGCGTTCAAGTGGGCGACAATGTCGCGCAAAGAGTATTGCGGTTTCTTCTTGCCCCTAACCGTGACACCGGCGAAAAAATCTCCGGCATAGATGGCCCCATGTCTTGCGGCGATATTGGCAAAGTTGAACGGATAGAAGTCACACAGGATCACCGTAACTCCGCGAGAAGTCAGGCGCCCGACGATCGTGTCCAGATTGGAACGCATCCGCGTTTCCGAGACGCCAAAGCGGACATCATTGCGGCCAAAGAAAACAATAGCGATGTCCGTGCCAGCCGGCACTGCCGCATTTAGGCGTCGCAGACCGCCGCCAGATGTAGAGCCGTTGACACCGCTGTTTCTGACGACAACATCATATCCGCGAGCTCGCAAATCCCGTTGCAGTTTCGTAGGATATTTATTGGCTGCCGGGACGCCGAAGCCTTTCGTATTGCTGTCACCAAATGCGACAATATTCACTGTGGCTGCTGCTGGTGATTGCAGCCCAATGAACAGTATACAAAGGGCAACTACGAAGACTGGTGTCAAAAGCCGATATGCGCGCATGTTGTCATCCGTTGCGTTAATCTTGTGACTGGATTGATATTGCCCGTGAGCTGTTTCGAAGGCAACTCCCGACATGGTCCAAAGCCGGTTTCTGCCAGATAGCGGCTCAAGAAGACCGGGATATGACAGGATAGTACAGTTGCCAGCATTTGCCAGGGATTATTAGGGCGTTAACCATATGTTAATCAACTGATCGCTGGCATTTCCGCGGTGTGGTATTAAGGAAGCCCCAATTACAGTGGATTTACTTATGGCGGCACGAAAAACTCTGCGGACAGAGCTGGAGGAATTACGTAAGGAACTGGACGAATTACGTAAGGAAAAATCGGCTGGTCCGGCGCAGGATAAGGCCGATGCGAAACCCAAGGCTTCGGGTAGTGCGAAAGCAGACAAATCCATCGAAGACCTGATCAATGATGTGAAATCCGACACCGGAACGGTGCTGAAGGATATCGCCAAGCTGGGCGAGAAGGAGATTGAGCGAAATCCTTTGCTGGCGATCGGGCTGGCGTTTCTGGTTGGACTGTTGATCGGAAGATCATCCAGGTTTTGAGGACAGGTCATGAGTAAAGTTACAAGAAATCTTGCCTTACTCTGGCGTTCCGAAAAAATTCTGGCCGAGGCGAAACTAAACCTGACCACAAAGAAGCTGGCATTGGGTGTAATCGCCGGTATCTCGTGCCTGTTTGCTTGGGGAATGTTCAATCTGGCGCTGTTTTTTGCAATCGAGCCGGAAATTGGTCAGGCATGGTCTGCCTTTGTCGTCGGAATTGCCGATATCGTGATTGCGGGAGTCTTGTTATTTCTAGCTCAGCGGATGCAGCCGGCCGCAGAAGAAGAGATGGTCCGGGAAGTCAGGGATCTTGCGCTGGCGGAGATCGGCGCCGAGGTGGATCAGGTCCAGGCAGGTTTGACCCAGCTTCGCGATGACGTGCAGACTGCGCGCGACGGGATTGTCCAGTTTGTGCACCATCCCAAGGAAATCCTGTCGCCAGCGATAATCGGCGCGGTGATAACGGCGATTGCAAAATTGGCGCAGTCCCGCAAGCGCTAAGGCGATTCGATCAGATTGATGGATATTCTTGTCGTTCGGCGATCCTAGGATTGATCCCGGGATTTCCTGGCGTCCTTGATTTTGAAGTATAAGAACAGACAGATGAAAAATATGAAATAGAGGACCAGCATCAAGCCGATCTGCCTCGTCACGGACCAGTCGGAATAATTGGCAAAAATTATTCCACCAACTCCCAATGCAATGGCAAGAAACGCAATTCTGCGGTTTGTAACGCCCTGGCTCAACACTTTCTCCACGCCGATTGTTTGAAGATGCAGTTAAGACGCATATTGCGATTCAGGCAAGCGGGATTACCGACCGGATGAAAAATCCCTGTTGGGGTCAAGCCAACAAGTGTTGTAGATGATCAGATTCGCCTCCGACACGCAGCCAGATGTGGCAGAGCCGCCAAACTATCGTTAGGCGGCTCCTGCGTAGGAAGTTATTTTAACTTACTGGTTTGAAACCAGTTCAGCCACAGCTATTGGTACGCATGCAGTTACGCATCTGGTCCCGCATGTTGCTGCGCCAGTCGCTACCATCCTGGAAGCCGTCATGGCCACCATCGCGCTGACCGCTCATCCAACCCTGTTCGTAGCCGAACATATATCCCTTTTCAAAACCACGACGATATTCCTCAAAGGAAGCGCCTGATTTCTGGAAGGTCATCATGCCGCCGCTGTTGAGCGCGGCCTGGAAGGAAGCCTTATAGGCGTCCTTATAGCCGTCAGTATAGCCATCCTGGCGGCCATCGCGCTGGCCGTCGCTAAAGCCGCGATTATAGTCCGGCGTGTTGGCCTGCGCCTGATCTGACAGCATTGGTGTTGCTGCGACCACTGCTGCGGCAGCGGCTACCGGTATCAATGAGCGGCTGAAGAATACGCGGCGGCTCATTTTTTCTGGTTTGTTTGACATGTTGTTCTCCGTCGATTTGTTTTTCCATAGAAGACCGTTCAGGCGATCCGGATTCCGGTTCGTCTGGCGGCGCGTGTCGTTCACACGAACTGCTCTGTTCGTTTGCTGCGCAACGCAAATGGGGCGGAGGGCGACCGGCCGATGTGCCGATCGTCACAGGCTGAGTCCAGCAGCCGATCTGGTGGACCTATTTGTAGGTATCGACGAAGTTCTTCAGGATCTGTCCGGGGACGCGCACATCCTGCTGATGGCAAAGCTCGATGATCTTGTCGGCGTCTGACGGCGGGAAGTACCCTTTGTTCCGGTAAACATTGATCCGGGTTTCGAACACATCGCTGTCTGCTTCGGGGTGAAACTGAGTGGCATAGACGTTGGATTTATAACGGATCATTTGAAAAGGGCAGGGATCGGATGAAAGCAGGTGAGCGCAGTCATCAGGCAGGTTCTGAACCGCCTCCTTGTGCCCGACAAACGCCATAAACCTGTCAGGGAATCCCTCAAGAATTGGGTCTTTGGACCCATCTTCGGTCAGGTGGCATTCGACCGCACCGACAACCTCGCTATAGCGGTCTTTGTTGACTTCGGCACCCAGATGATGGGCAAGGATTCCAATGCCGTAACAACAACCGAGGAATGGAATGTCGTTCCCGGTTATAGCAGGCATCAGGCTGAAGACCGCTTCCTCAATCTGCTTCTCGATATCTGTTTTCTTGTCTTCTTCATCGCTTACGCATCCCGGTCCGCCCCCGACAATCACGCCGGCATGGTCTTCTAGATCAAGTTCTGCCGGCAAGGGTTGCTGATCGAGCCTGATACGAGTGGTCTGCGACGGCTCGAGGCCTCCCTTGTCAAGGATTGCCTGGTATTCGTCGTCGGAGGTTTCCGTTTCGGGACGAAGTTGCAAAACTAGAAAGGGTTTCATGTACGGCGCCAAGTGGGGGAGAATTCGTTCAGTGTAAATGAGGAAGAATACGGCCCAAGTCAAGCGGACCGGATCCAGATTGGCGACCGACGTATATCGGCTTGCCTGCGAGATATCGAAATACTGAAGCAATCACTTGACTATTGAGAGATCTGTGATAATAGTCAACCAATCACTTCAGTATTGGAGGTTTGCTCTTGGGTGATCTGAACAGCACTTTTTTTGCATTATCCGATGAAACACGGCGCGCCATTCTGGAAAGTCTTGCCACCGGTGAAAAACCGCTTGGTGAGCTGGCCCGTCCCTTTGACATGACGCAAACGGCTGTCTCACAGCATGTGCGTTTGCTGGAAAAGGCAGGATTGGTTTCGATCGAGAAACGTGGCCGTGTGCGTCACTGCGCACTGAATGATGTGGGAAACCTGGAAGCTGCGTTCGGCTGGATCAAGAACTATGAACAGTTTTGGTCCTCGGCACTGGATCGTCTGGAAATTGAACTCAAGAACACTGACGACTGAACCGGTGAGATTGAATCTATCACCGCACAAGTTGGACGATCTGAGCTTATTAATTGAAACTGATGGAGACCGACATGTCACAACATAATATTGCTTCTCGAGAAGAATGGTTGATTGCCCGCAAGGCGCTACTCAAGGAAGAAAAGGAGCTTACCCGCCGACGCGATGCGCTGGCAAACTCCCTGAGGAAACTGCCGTTGGTGGCGGTGGAGGCAGACTACCAGTTCCAATCCGAAAACGGTCTGACGTCGCTGTCCGACCTGTTTGACGGCCGCAAGCAGCTTGCAATCTACCACTTCATGTTTGGCCAGGATTGGGAAGAGGGATGCCCAAGTTGCTCACTATGGGCGGATAGCTTCGATGGCAATGATGCCCATTTCAAAGCGCGGGATACCGCATTCGCCTGCGTTTCGGAGGCGCCTTTGGAAAAGCTCCTGACCTATCGGGAGCGGATGGGATGGTCCTTTCCCTGGGTATCAAGTCAGGCTTCCACATTCGGACGGGACTTCGGTGTTTCATTTGGTGATGAAGCAGTTGAAGGCCGTACCTATAATTATTCAGATAAGCCTGCGCAGGGTGAGTTGCCTGGCCTAAGCACGTTTTATCGTGATGAGGACGGAGTGATTCTGCACAGCTATTCGACCTATGCACGAGGGCTCGAAAACCTGAATGCGGTTTATGGGATTCTCGATTTCACGCCGCTTGGCAGGCACGAGGACGGTCTTTCCTATCCGATGGCCTGGGTCCGCAGGAAAGACCAATATCAGGATGCAGTCTAGGTTTGTCGGATGCCAATTGGGTGAGTTGCGGGTTGCATGATCCCAATGGACGAACAGAGCCTGATGGACTAACAATTGGGGCAGACCAATCAGACAAGGCTGCCCCAAAATAATGACGCATGTCTCCCGGCAACGACGCGAATTCGAACTGGTACCCCAACTGGCCAAGCATCCGCATATCGATCTTTGCGGCATCGATACGCCAATCGAGCAGTTGCATCGTCTCGGCGAGAAATTAGGCATAAACCTCTATGCAAAACGTGATGACATCCTGCCGCTTGCGATGGGCGGGAACAAAGTACGTCAGCTAGAGTATTATCTTGGACCGGCCCAGCAGGCCGGTGCCGACACGGTAATCATCACGGGCGCGGTGCAATCAAATTTTGTCCGTTTATGCGCTGCTGCAGCACGCAAGATGGGTTGGCATCCAGTCGTGCAACTCGAGGATCGTGTCGCCAATAACAGCCGTGAGTACAAACACTCCGGCAATGTCCTGATAGACCATCTTCTTGGCGCGGAAATCCATACCTTCCCGGAAGGTGAAAACGAGGCGGCAGCGGATGCCAATCTCGACCGGATTGCAGAAGACCTCAGGGCCAAAGGAAGGCACCCCCATGTCATCCATCTGGGCATTGATCACCCGCCGGTCGGCGGTTTGGGTTATTCACTCGCTGCAGTGGAAGCACATTTGCAATTGCAGGCGATGGGCGTGAAGCCGGACTATGTGATCGTTCCTTCGGGCAGCGGACTGACTCATTCAGGGTTTTTGGTCGGTGCAAGGGCTGTCGGCTGGAATGTACCGATTTACGGGATATGTGTGCGCCGCGATGCCGGGCAGCAAAAGGCCCGAATTGAGCGCCGGACCAAAGAGCTGGATGCGATGCTGGATAATGCTGCCAATATTGCCCCGAACGACATTCTGGTGGATGACGCTACGTTGGCGCCAGGTTATGGGGCGCCGTCAGACGAGGTCATGGATGCGCTGGTTCTTGCTGCACGATCAGAAGCGCTTTTGTTGGACCCGGTATATTCCGGCAGGACGTTTGCCGGTTTGATCTCGCTGGTGAACAGAGGGGTGATTGAAGAGGGTAAGTCGGTCTTATTCATGCATACCGGTGGCACGCCTGGAATTTTTGCATATGAAAACGAGATCATGACCGCATCGGCAAGGTAGATGGACACCGCCATTGGCATCTAACCGGAAAGCGCTCTTGGAAGCCACAGGGTGAGGATCGGAAAAGCGACCAGGATGCCCACCCGGATCAGCTCTGCGCCAAAAAATGGCAGAACGCCCAGGAATGTCTGGCGCATTGGCACATCGGGCGCTTGGGCAGAAATGATGAACACGTTCATGCCCACCGGTGGCGTGATCAGGCCAAGTTCAACCACTATGAGCGCAAGAATACCGAACCAGATTTTCAGATCCTCTGTATCCATTCCAAAGGGTGAAGTATCGGCTGTGGCAAAGTCTCCGCCGTTTAGTTGAACAAGCACCGGCCAGAAAAACGGTATCGCCAGCAGTATCATGGACAGGCTGTCCATCAGGCAGCCGAGCAGGATCAGTGCAAGAAGCAGCAGCAACAGGATCGTCATGGGTTCGAGCCCGGATGTTGCCATCCACCCTGCCATTGCCTGAGGTACGCCGCCCCGTGACATGAATATTTTCAGCAGCTCCGCCCCCAACAGGATTAGAAAAATCATGCCGGTAGTGGAGGCGGTTTCCAGCAAGCCCTCGCGTATGCTTGGCAGGGACAACTTCCTCTTGATGAAACCAAATAGCGCGACCATCACGACGCCGACTGCGGCAGCCGGTGTGGGATTGAAGAAGCCGAAATAGATGCCGCCGATCACAACGCCAAACACGAGGCCGACCGGAAGAACATTGAGTGTTGCCGAAATGAATTCCTGGGGTGTCGTGCCTCCACCTCTTGGTCCGGCATCCGGGAAGATCAGGACATAGACAAAAATTGTAATGACGAAGAACAGGACCGCGATCAGGCCGGGTATCAGTGCGGCCATGAACATGGTGACGACATTGGCTTCAACGACGATGGCGTAGATGATCAGCACCACGGAAGGCGGGATCAGAATGCCCAGAACACCACCAGCGGCGATGGTGCCGGTCGCCAGGGTTCCGGAATATCGATAGCGTTTCAATTCCGGCAGCGCGACGCGGCCCATGGTCGAAGCAGTTGCAAGCGAGCTGCCGCAAACCGCCCCGAAACCGGCGCAGGCAGCAATCGCGGACATCGCCACGCCACCGCGCATCCAGCCCAGCCAGGCATTTGCTGCCCGGAACAGATCCGCGCTCAGGCCAGATCGGGAGGCAATCGCACCCATGAGAATGAAAAGCGGAACAACCGACAGGTCGTAAACAGAGAACTGGCCATAGGCCAGGTCCTTCAACTGGGAAAGAACGATCGCCGGGCCATTGAGAATGGCGATGCCAACGGTGCCGACGATGATCATCGCATAGGCGATCGGCATGCGAATTGCGATCAGGAAAACCAGAGCGCCGAGACCGAGAAAACCGATTGTTATGCTTTCCACGTCAGCCTGCCCTAATTTTCTTGAGTTCGTGGATCTGGTCGTAAAAGGTGATCAGGGATGCGCAGAAAAGAAGGAATAGCGAGATTAACGCCGGTATAAACGCCCACCAAATCGGTATTTCCAGAATTCCGGTGAACTCGGAATATTCCATGTAATCAACCAGACCTGCACTCATCCGCCACAGCAGCAAGGCCGAGAACAGGATTGCCGCCACCGCAGCAAGGATGGACATGATCGCAATTTTCACCGGCCCGGCATTCATGGTGAAAATGTCGGCTGAAACATTTGCACCCACCAATTGGCAATAGGGAAGGAAACAGAATACCGCAATCGCGGCGCCCATTTCGGTAAGTTCGAAGTCGCCCGGGAAGGGTCTGTTGGCTATGGCATCAGCCAGAATGGAATAGGAATTGACCGCGACGATGCCCAGTAAAACGACGCCCCCAAATAGTGCCCAAGCGATGATTATGCGGCAGACGAGGCCGATTGGCCCCGTCCTTTGTCGATAGTCCAATTGGTTCACCCAATCAGTTGGTTTTCATGTTTTCCCCGACGAGCTTGGTGGCCTGATCATACAAGGCCTGGCCATCAATGCCCTTTTCCTTCATTTCGGTGACCCAGCGATCTACGACCGGAGCGACAGCTGTCTCGAACTCAGCCCATTCTTCCTCCGTGAGCTGGATATGCTTGTTACCGGCCTTCGTCGCGACGCCAATGCCACCTGCTTCGGAGGCATCCCAGATTTCACCGACTTCGACATGCCATTCTTCGTCGGAGTTATCGATGAAAATTTGCTTGATATCGTCGGGAAGGCTATCCCAGCGGTCCTGATTCATGATCACCGAAAACGATGTTGTGCCCAGTCTTTTGCCTCCGGGGCCTTCGATCTGATATTCGGTCTGTTCCTGGATCTTCAGAGGCGGAATGATCTCAAACGGGATCAGGGCGCCATCAACGACTTTCTTCGACAAGGCGACCGGTATTTCACCGACCGATGTTTTGACCGGGCTTGCACCGAGTGCTTCCAGCACCCAGGAGCCAGTACGCGACGGAATACGGATTTTCTTGCCTTTCATGTCGTCGGGACTGCGCACCTCGTCGGTGGCCATATGGATCGCCTGACCGCCATGGACATGCTGGAAGAGTGCGACCAGTCCCTTGAAGTCCTTGGAGAGTTCGTCCTCATACATTGCCTTCATGGCGCGATTGACCGCGGCACTGTTTCCCTGGTGGACGCCCGGAAGCTCAAAGACTTCGGTGCGTGGAAATGCGCCAGCAGCGTAGGCATTGACGATCCATGCCATGTCGACAACACCGTCACGGACCTGCCGCGGCAATTGCGGTGGTTTTCCACCCAGGGTCATGGATGGAAAAATCTCGATCTTGATGCGACCGTCCGAAGCATCCATGATTTTCTGTGCCCATGGTTCCAGCATCTTGGTGTGGGCCGGTGCCTTCGGGCTAAGGAAATGATGCAGTTTGAACTCGTACTCGGCTGCAAAAGCCGCAACGGAACCGGCAAACATGATTGCTGTTCCCAGCGCAATCGTACTTATTTTTCTTAGCATTATCACTTGTTCTCCTCCTTGTGAGCTAACGCTGATAGATACACTACCACGTCTGGTTGAAACTCCTTAATTACATCTCATCGGGCCTACCGGCGGGCGATAGCACCCGAAATTTTTCCCTCTCCACGTTACGATAATGCATGTTCAGCCCTCGCTCGCAAACAATGCCTTTACCTCCTCGGGGATCGGGAGTGATTTTAAGCCTTCTCCGTCATCAGAACGGGTGACCAGGACACGCTTTTCGTGCCCGGCGACTGCAAGTTTCTCATCACGAAACAGTTTGTGTTCGACGTCGAAACTTGCGCGGCCAAAACCGGTGATCTGCGTTTCGATGATGACTTCATCTCCGTAGCTGGAGGGCGCTTGAAATTCTGCGCCGGTCTTGACCATGGGAAAGCCCACCACGCCATAGCGGCGTACCAATTCGGGTTTCGGCAAGCCGGCTTCCTTGAAATGGTTCGCAGTGGAAGCATCGAACCAGGCAAAATAGTTCGGGTAGAATACGATATCTGCAGGGTCGCAATGCCCCCATTCTACGATTAGCTTGCGACGGCTGATCAGCATGAAACCTCCGTTGCCATGGCCGGGGTGTTTAGCTTCTTGTCTGGCGATGTTTCGCCTTCGGCTGAAAGAACAGCATCAAGTCGGGTATGGGTGTCATCTGCCAGTGCAGCAGCGACCGCCGATTGAAGAAGGGTAGCGGACTTTTCCCATTCACCGGATTTTGCTACCGGACGAACGATTTGGGTCATTATCCGCTCATAGGCGGATTTTCCGCGCTGTAGCGTGTCGGAATAACCCTTCAATACTCTCGGCAGTTCGGCGAGTGCCTGTGCGAATGCTGGTGAATGATCAAGGGCTTGCCTCATGAGATTTAGCCATTCCTCAATAGCTAATTGCTCGTGCTTGAAGCGATAGGAACGGCGCCTGACCCGCGCGAGTGCTGCTACACCGCGTAGCATCCAGTAGCCGATCACGCCATTTGATCGAACGTAGATTCCGCGACCGAGAAACGGAAATCTTCCACCCTTTGTGACGCGCCTCATGATCCGTTCACCGATTGCGACCGGTAGGATATCGGCGAGCTCCTCTGCTCGAGGCTTCATGTATTCGGTGACCGAGATGATCTGGCCGGGTCTTGATTTGATTTCCCGGCGGATGCGGTCAAATCTCTCTGGCCGCGTTTTCAGATCGGCGACGCGGGCGACATCCTCATAGGCCATCCAGAGTACCAGGCGCCGACAAGCCTCGATAACGGCATGGCTTGTGCGGGGGTCGTTCAAGTCGGCGGGTTCGTAAAGGGATTTCGCCCGATCCAGATATTCCTCGCCATAAGTCTCGTCCTGGAAGTCGATGCAGCGATCCTGCCCAAGCTGCAAGACCTTTTGTAGTTCCTGTGGCAAGTCGGTCGGGATGGAAACTCCTTCGGTTGAATGCGTGGCAGATGAAGATTCAACCTCCTCGCCTTTTTGCTCGGGCGCATTGTGCAGCGCCGTGATTGCGTCGACCGCTGCGTCAAAACCGGCCAGGCTGGCATTGTTTTTCCCACCGGACTCGAGAATGATCCGGGACTTGTCGACGCCCCACGGCAATACGCCACTGCCTGCAAGAGCACCAAACATGGTTGCACTGACAAAGGTGCCATTGTCGATTGCGATCTTGCCCAGATCGAGCAGGAAACATTTTCGGGCCATTTTTTCCGCCGCTCTGGACACGTTTTCCTGGGTATATCTGCCATCGCCAAGTGCCATTTTTTCGGCTGTGGCGTAGGTGCGGGCGGTCGAGCTGATCACTGTTGTTTGCTCCGGGGAGACATATCCAGCGGCAATGACGCGGGCGGTTTCAACCAGTTCGCTGGAAAGAACGACATCGACCCTTCCTGGAATTGGGACCAGGCCAAATACCACATCAACGTCACGCAAGGCATTGGCAATTTCAATGTAATAGCTTGTCGAGCCGGTCCTCTGTGCGACACCGGGCACCGATGTCGCCTGAACGGCATATCCTGCATTTCGCGCTGACTCCACGATCCAGTTCATGAGCACACCGCCGCCTTCGCCGCCCAGAGCGGCGAGCAGTATGCGTAATCTCGGATTTTTCTTGCTGGCGTTCATGCGGTTTTCAATCCTGTTACGTAGCCGCGCAGGCTAGCTTTAAGACGATCCCACCATGTCGGATTGGAAATGATGTCGGCACGCCAAAATGACGGGCAGAGCGTCGCTGCATGGGCGACTTCGCCGCACAGACCGCAACCAACGCATCCATTGGTTACATGTGCCACCGGGTCGGTTTTGAGGGGATCAGAGGATGACTTCACGGTGAGGGTCGGGCAGCCGGACAAACGGATACAGGAATGATCGCCGGTACAGGTGTCCTCATCAATTCCAAATCGTGTCCGGATGACCCGTTCGCCTCGTGCTAGTGCTTTAGACCGGATTGGCTTGATCCGGCGTTGCCGTTCCAATTGGCATTCACCCTCTGCGACGATGACCTTCAAGCCATCAAATTTTGTCCTGAATGCCTCCAGTAAGGTATCGCGCATTTGCGATACCTTGTAGGTATGAACCGTCCTTTGCCACTTTACTCCGACACCCTTGAGTGCCTTTTCTATCGTTGTTTCGTCCTGGGTAGCGCTTTTCTCAGCAGAGGCGAGTTTAATCTGTGTGTTTGGCGAGGAAATCACCTCCTGGGTACCCGTTGCAGAGGTGTAGCCGTTCTTCATGATTACGAGGATGCCGTCTCCGCCATTCATCAGCCTGGAGGTAACGCCGGACAACAAACCATTATGCCAGAAGCCGCCATCTCCCATGACGGCAACCGGTCGCTTTTCCTGGAAACTTGCGACCGACGCATTGGATGCCAGACTCATGCCGTAGCCCAGTATCGAATTGCCGAAATTGAACGGCGCAAAGGTTGCAAAGGAATGACATCCGATATCTGCAGAGTAATGGAAACTGCCTACTTCCCTTTCGGCGAGTTTAAGGGCTGTAAAGAATGGCCGCTCGGGACAACCGGTACAAAAGTTTGGCGGGCGTGGCGGTACCGGTTCTGAGAGAAGTTCGCTGGCCTGTTTGCGAAGGCTGTCGACTTCATCTGCAAATTCATCGTCTTTGAGCGAATTACCGATCTTGGGGAGGTGTTCGCGGAGAAATTTCCCGACGCCTGCAATCAGGACCTCGGAAGTATATTCACCGGCCATGGGCAGGCAGTCCTTGCCTGCCAGTTTCGTACTTACTTCGGCTCTCCGTAGCAGTGTACTGATCTCATTTTCAATGTATTCGGGTTGTCCCTCTTCGATTACCAGGACAGCCTTCTTGTCGCTTGCGAATTCGACAAGTTCGTCTGGTACCAGCGGGTAAACGACATTAAGTGCCAGGATCGGCAGCTCACACTTTCCATCAGTGCCGACCAGCCCGAGTTCAGCCAGCGCCAGCATGAGGGAACTGTACAAGCCACCCTGAACAATCAGTCCAACGTCAGATTGCGTCCCCTCGAACAATTCATTGAGTTTTTCGGCTTGGATGAAATCCCGTGCCGTCTGCATGCGCTCACTGCTTTTCAGGCGTTCCTGATTGAAGGTAACCGGCGGGTGTGCCAGCTGATCGTAATTATGTGGAGCCGGTTCGGCCAGGCGCCTGGTAGTTGAAACATCGGCTGCAATATTGTCCTTTGCTTCGAACGAACCTTGTACGTGGCAAGCACGGATGCGCAGTTCCAGCATTACCGGGGTGTTGGATGTTTCTGACAGTTCGAAGGATTTTTCCACACAATTCACGATGCTTGGAAGGTTGGGCCTGGGATCCACGAGCCACATTGTCGATTTCATCGCAAAGGCATGGGTTCGTTCCTGGATGACGGAAGAGCCCTCACCATAGTCTTCGCCGACGATAATCAGGGCGCCACCCATGACGCCGGGAGAAGCAAGATTGGACAGCGCATCGGCCGCAACATTGGTGCCGACGATCGATTTCCAGGTGACGGCACCGCGAACCGGATACATGATCGAAGCGCCCAGCATTGCCGCAGCAGATGCCTCATTGGTACAGGGTTCGACGTGAACGCCAAGTTCGGACATTTCCGGCGTTGCCTGGACCATGACGTCGATTAAATGGGAGACCGGCGCGCCCTGGTAGCCACCGATATAGGAGACGCCAGACTGAAGCAGGGCCTTGGTGACGGCAAGAATACCCTCGCCGTGAAATGTTTCTCCATCGCCGAGACGTAATTTTTCGATCTCTTTGGAAAATGAGACTTCCAAGCGTTGGGCTCCAGCGCGCTTGTTCGAATTGGATTGCCGCAAGCATCTCATCTGGGTAAACTAAAGTCCAAATGATAATAAGAATGCTGTACATTCATGAAATCAATAAACGTAAAAACCCTGGATCTGAATTTGCTCCGACTGCTTGTCGTCATGGGTGAGGTCGGGTCCGTTTCGCAAGCCAGTGCCCGATTGGGGCTTAGTCAGCCGGCGACCAGCAATGCGCTTGCCAGGCTTCGTGCGGCCCTGGACGATCCGCTCTTTGTCAGGACACGGGATGGTATGGTCCCGACTTCATTTGCCGAAACCATCTTGCCGATCATCGACAGCCATCTGACAGGCATTGCCGGAGTGCTGGATAATGGCCATAGATTTGATCCCGAACAGAGCAATAAGGTCTTTCGGCTGTCCTTGTCGGGGCTAGGAGAGACATTGCTCCTGCCAAAACTGGCAATCAGGATAATGAGATTGGCCCCGAGCATCAGGATACGCAACATATCCGTTCCCTTTGCCAGGCTTGCGGAAACCCTAGAGGCAGGAGAAACCGAACTGGCGCTCGGAATGATCGATATCACCGAGCGGGGGTTTCGTTCACAGACCCTGTTCACCGAGACATATGTCGCCATTGCGGGGTCCGGCCTGAAGCAGAAACCGGCCAGTATTGCCGAATTGCGCAACAAAAAAATTCTGGTTTCGGCGCCTGCTGCAACCTATGCGATGGACATTGACGAGACGATTTCGCGCAATCAGCTTTCAGAAAATGTCGTCTTGCGGCTCGCTCATTTTGGCGCCTTTCCGCAATTGCTGAATGAACTTGATCTTGTCGCAATCGTTCCTGCACAGTTCGGTACCGAAATGGAAGCATTGGGACATGCCCAGATTCTGGATATTACATTTTCGGACCAGCCATCTGAAATCAAAATGGTCTGGCATCAAAGAACCGAAGATGATCCTGCCTGCGTCTGGCTAAGGGAACATGTGGCCGATCTGTACTCCGTCACGGTTGCAAAATCAGAGGCATCTGATTGATCATCGATTTAAGTCAGGGATCAGGCGTGCTAATTTCATACCTGGTGACAAGAACCATCGGTCCAGAAAAGTCGGGGAGACCTTCATATGGCCAAGGCATTTGCCTCTCAGGGAGACATGGGTGAGAAACAAGTCAGTTTCACAGAAATTGGCAGCGGGCTCTGGGCGTATACGGCAGAGGGCGATCCCAATTCCGGTGTGATCATTGGCGATGACAGCGTGATGATTATCGAGGCCCAGGCGACTCCGCGCCTGGCCAACAAGGTGATTGAAAAAGTCCGCGAAGTTACCGACAAGCCGATCAGCCATGTCGTCTTGACCCATTATCACGCAGTTCGCGTTCTGGGAGCATCTGCCTATGGTGCGCAGCAGATCATCATGTCGGACAAGGCCAGATCGATGGTCGTCGAGCGTGGCCAAGAGGACTGGGATAGTGAATTCCAGCGATTTCCGCGCCTGTTCGAGGGGTATGAAAGCATACCCGGGCTGACATGGCCGACAACGACGTTTACAGACTCCATGACGGTCTATCTGGGCAACCGCAAAATCGTCATCAAACAAATCGGCCGTGCCCATACCGCAGGAGACAGCATCATATGGGTGCCGGATGAGCAGGTGATGTTTTCAGGCGATATCGTCGAATACCATTCGGCCTGTTATTGCGGTGACGGGCATTTCAATGATTGGGGCGGGACGCTGGACAACATCAAGGCTTACAACCCAAAATCGATTGCGCCTGGACGTGGGGACGCTCTTGTGGGCACAGAAATGGTTGAAGCGGCATTGGAATCAACGCGCGATTTTGTCGACAGCACGTACAAGCCTGCGGCACAGGTCGCCGCGAGAGGCGGATCGCTTAAGGATGCCTGGGATGCGGTGCGGGATGCCTGTGATCCTAAATTCAGCGATTTCGCGATATACGAACACTGCCTGCCATTCAATGTGGCTCGGGCCTATGACGAGGCGCGCGGAATCGATACGCCGCGGATCTGGACCGCTCAGCGGGACCTGGAAATGTGGGAGGCCCTGCAGGGCTAGAGGAGTTACCCATGAATACAGCCCTGCACGACCGCTACAGCCTTGCCTTCAAACTATACCCATATCAGCGATCGCCCGATCAGAATGCCGCAAGTCCCGTTCGTCACCCGGTGGTGGTCATGGGCGGCGGTCCGATCGGGGTCGCGACCGCCCTGGATCTGGGCTTGCAAGGCATTCCGGTAATTGTCCTCGATGACCATGAAGGCATTGGCATGGGCAGCCGCGCCATCTGTTTTTCAAAGAGATGCCTGGAAATTTCCGACCGGTATGGTTGCGGTGAACCCATGCTGGATAAAGGGGTGGTCTGGAATCTGGGAAAGGTTTTTCACGAGGATAGAAAAGTCTTCGAATTCAACCTGTTGCCGGAAGAAGGGCATAAATACCCAGCATTCATCAATCTACAGCAGCCCTATTTCGAGAAGTTTCTGGTCGATCGCGTTCGGCAGGCGCAAAAGGATGGCGCGCCGATAGAACTGCGTGGGAAGAACCGTGTGGATTCGGTGCAAGTCCATGACGATCATGTCGAACTTGAGGTTACGACCCCGGAAGGGACTTATCAATTGGAAGCTGACTGGTTGATCGGTTGCGACGGTGCCGGATCCCCCTTGCGAAAAATGTTGAAGCTCGATTTTGAAGGCAGGGTGTTCCAGGACAGTTTCCTGATTGCCGACATCAAGATGAAGGCGGATTTTCCCACCGAACGCTGGTTCTGGTTTGAACCCTCGCACAAGTCAGGTGACTCAACCTTGTTGCACAAGCAGCCTGACGGCGTGTGGAGAATAGACTTTCAAATCGGCTGGAATGTCGACCGTGAAGAGGAGATGAAGGAAGACAATATCCGTGCTCGGCTCGACGCGATGCTGGGACCTGAAGTTGAGTACGACATTGTTTGGACGTCCATCTACACGTTCCAGTGCCGACGCATGGAAAAGTTCCGCCATGGCCGAGTCATTTTTGCCGGCGATGCAGCGCATCAGGTTTCACCCTTTGGCGCACGCGGGGCAAATTCCGGCATGCAGGATGTCGACAATCTCGGCTGGAAGTTGGGACTGGTCATCGACGGCAAGGCGCCGGAACACCTTCTCGACAGCTATGATGAAGAGAGAGTGCATGGCGCGGATGAAAACATTCTAAACTCGACGAGGGCAACAGACTTCATCACGCCGAAATCAAAGATCAGTCACACCTTCCGCAATGCTGTACTGGACCTTGCTGAACATCACGAGTTTGCCCGGCCGCTGGTGAATTCGGGAAGGCTTTCGGTGCCGTGCACCTATGATGACCTTTCCCTAAATGGCCCCGATGAGCTGGCAGGAGGGCCGGCGCGAACACGGACTGGAAGCGCCTGTCCGGATGCTCCGCTTGGCGACGGTTTTCTGCTCTCCAGGCTCGGCAATGATTTTGTCCTGCTGACGATCGACGCTAAGGCGCCGGAAGAGCTCGAAGAGCATGGCGTTGCGATACGCCGCGTTGCTGTTTCAGCTTCTGATGACAAGACAGGAATGCTTGCCGAGCGTTATCTTGGTGAATCAGGTTCCGCTGTCTACCTGATCCGGCCCGACCAGCATGTGGCAGCTCGATGGAATAAATTCGACGAAGCGGCGGTTCGTGCTGCCCTTCGAACAGCCTGTGCGATGGAGTGAAACATGGGTGATCTGAACACAAATCCGAATGTTCCTGATCCGGATGGATTTTATGCGGAACTGATCGATGCCCATGAGGGGTTATCAGATGATGAAAGTGCTGCTCTCAATGCACGACTTGTACTTCTGCTGGCTAATCACGTCGGCGATCGCGAGGCCTTGCGTCAGGCGATAAACCACGCCTCACATGCGATTGTTGCCCGCGAGGCGGCTGAATTTAAAATGTAGATATTTTTAGAATATTTCAAAATTATCGATTTTTTATTGCGTTTCGGCGTCTTCCCCACTAACCTTGGGCGATGATTTCTATCGACCCAGGGAGGAAACCATGTTGGTTCTAAATAAGGTTCGAAGTGCGGGCATCGCCGTCGTTGCGGTTGTGTTCGGAATATTGAGCAGTGTAATGGCTGCCAATGCGACAGAATTGAGAATGGGAACAGCAAGTCAGGGCGGTGCGTTCTATCCGGTCGGACAGGCGATATCCTCGCTTGTCGGCAAATATGCCGATGGTCTGACCATGGTGCCTATCGTGACGCAGGGATCGGTCGAAAACCCGCGCCTGGTCAACAAGGGCGAGGTTGATGTCGGTATCACCAACAACAACCTTTCGGTACTCGCCAACAAGGGCGTCGGTCCTTACAAGAAAAGCGGCGCGATGAACCTTCGTTCGCTCGGTTCGCTACATTTCAGCATCCTGCACATGATGACGCTGGACGGTTCCCCGATCAACAGCATTGCAGATCTGAAGGGCAAGCGGGTTGCGGTCGGCCCGGCTGGTGGTGGAACCATACCGTTTCTCAACCAGGTTCTCAGCCTTGAAGGAATGAGCATTGACGACATTACGCCTAGCTTCCTGTCCTATTCGGATGGCTTCAGCCAGTTGGCGGACGGGAATGTCGATGCAGCCTTTGCGCTGAGCGGTTATCCCGCTGGTGCCGTGATGCAGGCGCAAGCCAACAAGAAGCTCAAGTTCATTCCGCTTTCGGATGATCAGATGACAGCGGCGCTCGACAAGTACAAGAATTACAACAAGGTTGTCGTGCCGAAGGATGTCTACAATACGGATAGCGACGGCGCTGTGCTTGGTGTCAACAATATGCTGATTGTCGATGCCGGCATGGACGACAAGACCGCCTATGAAATCACCAAGGCCATCTATGACAATATGGACGAGTTCAGGGCAGAAAATGCGCTCGCCAACCAGATTGAGCCGGAAAGATCGTTAAGCCTGAAAATTCCGCTTCATCCGGGCGCGGAGCAGTATTTCAAAAAGTAAGGCGTTATTTTCCATTCAAACCAAGAGATGTCAGGGAGGTATTCCAATCCCTGACATCTCGGATTGCTCATGAATAATTTTCTCGACAAGCTGTTTCAGAATTCGATCAATGTCATCGCGTTCGTGATCGGCTCTTTTCATCTTCTGAACGTGTCCGGCATCCTGGTTCTTTCGACCCGGGATATTCGCATTTTTCACCTGATGATGATGCTGGCGCTGTTGTTCCTGACTTATACGACCTTCAAGCGTTCCAAAGATTCAGTCATTGAGAAATTCGTCAGTCTTGTTCTGATCGTGATCAGTGTCGGCAGTTGCGCATTCATCATGAGCCGGTGGAAGGATATCGCGATGAGCGGTGGCGACACTGATGCGATGGATGCGTGGGTGGGCCTTGTCCTGATCCTTTTGGTTCTGGAAGCTGCCCGCCGCGGCGTCGGCCTGGTGCTGGCGCTGATCTGCCTGGTGTTCTTCACCTATCCCTTCTACAGCGAATATCTACCCGGCGTGCTTTATTCGCGGGGTTACAGTTTTGCCAGAATTTCGGAATTGTTGACCACAACCTCCCAGGGGGTATTCGGAATTCCGTTGGGCGTTTCGTCCACCTACATCATCCTGTTTTCGATTTATGGCGCGTTTCTCAGCCAGTTTGGTGCGGGTGATTTCTTCTTCACGCTTGCCAGCCGCGTGACCCGGAACATGCGTGCAGCTGGCGCTAAAACGGCGGTGATTTTCAGCACGCTGCTTGGCATGATCTCGGGTTCGGCAGCCGGCAATGTGGCGGTGACCGGAACCCTGACCATCCCGATGATGAAGAAGGAGGGCTATAAACCACATCAGGCAGGCGCCATCGAGGCAGTGGTTTCAACCGGCGGGCAGTTGATGCCGCCGGTGATGGGGGCGGCTGCCTTCATCATGGCCGAAATCGTCGGCGTTCCCTATGCGAATGTAATGAAGGTCGCTTTGATCCCGGCAATCCTGTTTTTCACATCACTGTTCTTTGTGGTTCACCTTCAAGCCGGGCGCAGCAATATCAAGCCCTTGGAGCGGGCCGATGACGATGATGAACCGATCTGGGTAATTCTTGGCCGGGGAGGACAGTTCATCATTCCGTTCCTGACACTGATCGCCATGATGCTGAATGGCTATTCCCCGTTCAAGGCATCGTTCATTTCGATCATTGTGCTGCTTGTCGCGCATGTGATCTGGACGCGAAGCATCACGATCGAGATGTTCAAGAAAGCGGTCCGCGCAATTACCCAGGGTTCCAAGGCAGTCGTTCCGATTGCGATTGCCTGTGCTGCTGCCGGTATCATCGCCGGAACGCTTGGCATTACCGGTCTCGGTTCGAAAATTTCCGGACTGATCATCGCCGCATCCGGCGGGATTACGTTCTTTGCGCTGTTATTCACCATGCTGACGGCAATTATATTGGGCATGGGCTTGCCGACCACCGCGGCCTATCTGATTCTCGCGACCGTAGTCGCTCCAGCCTTGTCTAAGATGGGCGTGCCGCTGCTGACTGCACATCTGTTTGTTTTCTTCTATGGTTGCGTTTCGACGATTACGCCGCCGGTGGCGCTTGCTTCCTATGTGGCCGCGGGCATTGCAAAGGCTGACATCAACAAGGTCAGCTGGACGGCGTTTGCCTATGGAATCACCTGTTACATCCTGCCGTTCATGTTCTTTTTCGGCCCGGCGCTACTAATGTCGGGAACTGCTGCCGAAGTGATCGTCGCATTTCTTACCGGCGTGCTTGGCGCATTTTGCATTGCTGCGGCTGTCACCGGTTACCTCAGGGCAGATCTAGCAAATTGGCAAAGACCGGTCATTGCCGGCGCAGGCATATTGCTTTTGCATCAGGGCATGACCACGGATGCGGCGGGATTGGTCCTGCTGGCCTTGATCTGGATGATCAACCGTGCGCCGGAAACCGGTGAACCGCAAACTACGTGAATTCAAGGGAGAGTAGATTGGCATTTGAAGCGCGAAAATTCCGGCGTGTTGTAACCGGTCATGACGAGAATGGCGTTGCGACCGTGATTTCCGACGAAACGGCAGATTGCATATTGCAGCGGCCGAACCGGCCGGGCGTAACGCTGACCAATCTGTGGCAAAACGACAAGACGCCGGCCGCCATGGAACGGCATGACGATCCCGTTGAAGGGCCGCTGATCCTGCATCCGCCCAAGAATGGCTCCGTGTTCAGAATCGTGCAGTTTGATCCGGAGGATCCGGAAGTACTTGCCAAACTGGATGGCAAGGCTGCCTTTGCCGAAATGGGCGCTGGTGCCAATGTCGTGGAGGGCGCCCGGCATCCATTTATGCATCGAACCGATAGTCTGGATTATTCGGTCGTTCTCAGCGGCGAAATCTACATGCTGATGGATGAAGAGGAATATCTGTTAAAGGCCGGGGACGTCGTGGTCCAACAGGGCACCAATCATGCCTGGTCCAACCGGGGGACCGAACCCTGCCTTATCTGTTTCATTCTTATCGACGCGGTGAAGGATTTACACTGATTTTGTCAGATCACCGGTGGCCGACGTTCATTTTTTAGAAAAGCAGTCTGACGAGGCCCATGGTGATCGCCGGGAAGGTGACAAGGATTGCAATCCGGATGATATCCGAAATCACGAACGGTAGCGCACCGCGATAGGTCTCCCCAATGCCGACATTGTCTGACATGGCGTTGATGACAAAAAGGTTGAGGCCAACCGGCGGCGTGATCAGGCCAATCTCGGCCGACATCAGCACCAATATGCCGAACCAGATGCCGATTTCGGCAGGCGGGATTCCGAAATCGAGCTGGGTGACGATTGGGACGAAAATCGGCACGGTCAGAAAGATCATGGCAAGCGAATCCATGACTGTGCCCAGAACGAGATATAGCAGCAGCATCCCGGTCAGAATCAGCCAGGGATTGACGCTGGTGTCCAGAAAGTAGGTTGCCAGTGTCTGGGGCACCTGTGCAGAGGACAGGAAGGAGTTGTACACACCGGCCGCGAGAATGATGAAGAAGATCATTGCTGAAGTCTGGCCTGCCGAAAGCAATGACTGTTTTGTGCCCGACCAGGACAGTCCACCATTTGAAACTGCGACAATCGCCGTACCCGCGACGCCTACTGCCGCTGCTGCCGTAGGCGAAAATACCCCTGTGTAAATGCCGCCGATAACCAGGATGAAGATCAGCAGGACGGGCCAGACCGGAACCAAAGAACGGATCCGTTCGGCGTAGGGGATCCGAGGTCTATCGGTCGCCGCGTCGGGGAACATCCGCGTGTAGATTCCCACGGTTAACATGTAGCCGAACATAGCGAGAAGGCCTGGCACAAAAGCTGCCGTGAACAGTTTTTCGATATTTTCCTCGGCCAGGATTGCATAGATAACCAGCACGATGGAGGGTGGGATGAGGATCCCCAGCGTGCCGCCAGCGGCCAGGACACCGGTGGAAAGCGCGCCCGAATATCCGGCCCGCTGCAATTCCGGCAGTGCAACCTTTCCCATGGATGAGGCGGTTGCCAGCGATGAGCCGCAAATCGCGCCGAAACCAGCCGATGCGCCGATTGCCGCCATTGCCAACCCGCCTTTCTTGTGCCCCATCCAGGCTTCAGCTGCCCTGAACAGGGATTGGCTCATTCCGCCACGCGACGCGAACTCGCTCATCAGCAGGAACAGCGGAATGACCGACAGCGAGTAGTTCGTGAAGGTTCCAAACGCAAACGACTTGAGCTGAGAGTCCAGCATGCGCATGTTCCCGGTCACCAGATAGGTGCCGGTCAAACCGACGATGAACATGACTGCGGTAAGTGGAATGCGCAGGGCAATCAGCACAAGCAAGATGGGAAAGCTCACAAGGCCGATCTGAAAATCCGACAGATATTGGGAGACGAAATCAGGCATTGTCGGAGCCGGTCACCTGTTTTCCTAGAAACAATGTCCGGGCGCTTCGAATGACGCAAAATATGGCCACCACAAAAAATGCGATGATGCAGACCTCGGCAACGATATAGAATGGCCAAAGGGGCAGGCCCAATATCTGCGTCTCCTGTGCAGTCCTTACACGGTCGAAAATTGCGGTGAGGTCGCCCTGGAAGAGCAGTTCGGTTAACGTCTCCTGATTGCGACGCGGCCTTGCGAAAATCAGCCCCCACTGGCGTGTCATGATCAGATAGGCGATGGCCGCGAGGGCGATGTCGCCGATCAAATCCAAAAGGCGATTTGTGCGGGTTCCAAATCGAGATTCAAATAGGTCGATCTTTATATGTCCGCGCCTGATCATGACCAGCGGTAGCACCGAGAACAGCGCAAAACCGACGCTATATTGAACAAGCTCCTCTTCGCCGAGTATCGGGCGGATGGATGACCAAAGCTCAGGATCAAGAAAACCGCTTGCCGTTGCATCCAGGAACCGGCGGGTCATTTTCAGGACAATACTAAGACAGGTGGAGACCGTGGCAAATAACAGCCCCAGCCCGCCAATTAGCGCCATTGTCATGGCAACCCGATCGAAAAAGGCTTCAATTCGGGCAAAGGATGTCATTGCAAAAGTTCCGTAGTTCTATCGAAACCGGAAATCCCGTTTGTTATGTGACGGAAATTGATAGCTGCTACTTGTTCTTCTCGATCAGCGATTTCGCCTTGTCAATCGTGGCAGCGCCGTCAAATCCGGAATCCGACGCCATTTCGATCCAGCGGTCATAGACGGGTTTGGATGCCTCTTCCCATCGTCCCGCCTCCTTTTGGCCGAGCGTGATGATGTTGTTGGTCCGGGCGACGTCCAATCCTACTGCATCACCATCTGCCATGACCTGACCTGCAATCTCCGACAGGGTCTTACCGGTCTCAGCATCGAGTATGGCGCGAAGGTCTTCGGGCATTTCATCATAGGCGTCGTAGTTCATGGCGAGAACGAAAATTGCCGTGTAAAGCGCCTTATCGCCATCGAGTTGGGTATGATAATTGACCAATTCAGCCAGCTTGATCGAGGGGGTAATTTCCCACGGAACCACGGCGCCGGATATCACACCTTTGGAAAGGCTTTCGGGAATCTTGGGGAGCGGCATGCCCACTGGTGAAGCGCCAAGTTCACCCAGGAGATCGGTTACAAGCCGGGTGGGACCGCGCATTTCCATGCCCTTGAGATCTTCCAGGCGTACAACCGGATCCTTGGTATGGATCACGCCTGGGCCATGGACCCAGCCTGACAAGATCTTTACCTCTTCGAAGTCGCTGTTCTGGAGATCGCTTTCAATCAGATCCCAGAACGCCTTTGAGGCTGCGACAGAGTCATCCATGATGAACGGCAGTTCGAAGACTTCCGCTTGCGGGAAACGACCCGCCGTATATCCGGGCAATGTCAAGACGACTTCAATTGCTCCATCAACCGCCTGGTCATACAGGTCACCCGGTCTGCCACCCAATGACATGCTGTCATAGAGCTCGACCTTGATACGGCCATCGCTGGCTTTTTCTATCCGTTCAGCGAGCGGAACGAGCATTTTCTCGTGTAGCGTCGCCTTGGAAGACATGAAGTGATGGATGCGCAGCGTGACATCTTGCGCCTGCGCAAGTGCGACTGAACCGAACAAAGTAACTGCGGAAATTGCGCCAAGTAATAAATTAAATCTCATTATATTCTCCCAATCCGGATCTGTATTCCGATTCATTTGCGCGGTTTGAACCCAGTTGGCGCTTCAACGTCGGAATCACGGCAATACTATTTTTGATTAATCCTCACAAACGAGGCTGATCACACTATATCTCAGCGCGTCTAAGCGGTAGGCCCGGTTTCGTCAACCACTTTCGACATTGTGTGAAAAACTCAAATTGGATTGCCAAGGGGGCACGCTTGACACTTAATAGGGCTGCATTGTTTGCGTGCCGGTGCGCGAAGCGAATGCAGAAGGGTGAGGAGACCTAGATGTTCAATGCGTCCATGAAGTTTGATCTCGGGGAAGACGTCAATGCCTTGCGGGAGATGGTCCACCGATGGGCGCAGGAGCGGGTAAAGCCGCTTGCCGGTGAAATCGATGAGAAGAACCTGTTTCCGAGCGAGCTCTGGGAGGAAATGGGGGAACTAGGTTTGTTGGGCATTACCGTCCCTGAAGCTTATGGTGGTGCAGGGATGGGCTACCTTGCCCATGTGGTCGCGGTGGAGGAGATAGCGCGGGCGTCCGCCTCAGTTTCACTAAGCTATGGTGCGCATTCCAATCTATGTGTCAATCAGATCAATTTGAATGGCACAGAGGAACAGAAAAAGCAGTTTTTGCCGGACCTGATCAGCGGCAAAAGTGTCGGTGCGCTGGCAATGTCGGAGGCGGGCGCGGGATCAGATGTTGTCGGCATGAAATTGAAGGCCGACAAGAAAAATGATCGGTTCATTTTGAACGGCACAAAGTTCTGGATCACCAATGGCGGGGAGGCCAACACGCTGGTTGTTTACGCCAAGACCGATCAGGATGCAGGATCGCGCGGGATCACAGCGTTTCTAATAGAAAAAACAATGCCGGGATTTTCACAAAGCGATCATTTCGACAAGCTCGGCATGCGCGGTTCCAATACGGTCGAACTGGTTTTTGAGGATGTCGAAGTACCTTATGACAATGTTCTGGGTGAAGAGGGCAGGGGCGTCAGGGTATTGATGTCCGGTCTAGATTATGAGCGGGTCGTGCTTTCCGGCATTGGTTGCGGTCTCATGGCAGCCTGCATGGATGAGATCATGCCGTATATGGTGGAGCGCAAGCAATTTGGACAAAGTATCGGGAATTTCCAGCTGATGCAGGGCAAGATTGCGGATATGTATACCAAGATGAACTCGGCCCGAGCCTATGTCTATGAAGTGGCCAAGGCCTGTGACCGGAATGAAGTGACCCGCCAGGATGCTGCAGCCTGTGTCCTTTATGCTTCCGAGGAAGCCATGGCAGTGGCGCATCAGGCGGTTCAGGCGATGGGTGGCGCAGGCTTCATGAATGAAACGCCGGTCAGCCGATTTTTCCGAGACGCCAAATTGATGGAAATCGGCGCTGGGACATCGGAAATCAGGCGCATGCTCATTGGGCGGGAATTGATGGGGGCGATGGGCTGATGCCAGTATTGAGCAGTTCGGTATCGCCGCAGTCAGAAGGTTTTGCGGCCAATCTGGCGGCACAAAAAGCGGCAATGGCTCCAGTGCATGAAGCTGCGGAGACGGCCTTTGCGGGTGGTGGCGAAAAGGCGCGGGAACGTCACAAGGGTCGCGGCAAGATATTACCGCGAGAGCGCGTCTCACGATTGCTGGATCCCGGTTCCCCGTTTCTCGAAATCGGGATGTTTGCTGCGAACGGAATGTATGACGGGGACAGCCCTTCTGCCGGGGTGGTGGCCGGGATAGGCCGTGTGTCCGGCCACGAGGTGATGATCATCTGCAATGATGCGACTGTGAAGGGTGGCACCTACTATCCAATGACGGTCAAGAAGCATCTTCGCGCACAGGAAATTGCGATGCAGAACAATCTGCCCTGTGTCTATCTGGTCGATAGTGGTGGCGCCAACCTGCCCAATCAGGATCAGGTTTTTCCGGACCGGGATCACTTCGGCAGGATATTCTACAACCAAGCCAACATGTCGGCGCGGGCCATTCCGCAGATCGCGGTGGTAATGGGCTCCTGTACTGCTGGTGGCGCCTATGTACCGGCCATGTCGGATGTCACGATTATCGTGAAGGAGCAGGGGACGATCTTCCTTGCCGGTCCGCCACTGGTGAAGGCGGCGACCGGTGAAATTGTCTCTGCAGAGGAACTCGGCGGCGGTGACGTTCACACCCGCCTTTCCGGCGTGGCGGATTATCTTGCCAATGATGACGCCGATGCGCTGGCACTCGCACGTCAGGCAGTGGCGAACCTCAACCGGGTCAAGTCGTCGCAACTTGAGATGAAAACTGTAGAGGCACCACTCTATGATCCGGAAGAAATTCCGGGTGTTGTGCCGGCGGACCTGAAAACGCCCTATGATGTTCGCGAGATTATCGCGCGGATCACGGATGGTTCCAGATTTGATGAATTCAAGGCGCGTTATGGACCAACACTGGTCTGCGGATTTGGCCATGTCATGGGAATGCCCGTTGGCATCATCGGGAATAATGGCGTGCTGTTTTCCGAGTCCGCGCTCAAGGGCGCGCATTTCGTCGAGCTTTGCAGCCAACGGAAAATTCCATTGGTGTTTCTGCAGAACATTACCGGCTTCATGGTTGGGAAGGATTACGAAAGCGGCGGTATTGCCAAGGACGGCGCGAAGCTTGTTACCGCGGTTGCCACCACGCAAGTTCCCAAAATAACCTTCATCATTGGCGGTTCATTTGGTGCTGGAAACTACGGCATGTGCGGACGCGCCTATTCGCCGCGGTTTTTGTGGACCTGGCCAAACAGCCGGATTTCCGTAATGGGCGGCGAGCAGGCGGCGGGTGTACTGGCGACGGTCAAGCGTGACAGCATAGAGCGCAATGGTGGCAGCTGGACAGAAGCGGAAGAGGCGGCATTCAAGAAACCGACAATTGACATGTTTGAGGAACAATCCCACCCACTCTATGCGTCTGCCCGATTGTGGGATGACGGGATCATTGATCCGCGCAAGACTCGCGAGGTTCTGGCGCTTTCCTTGTCGGCTGCGCTGAATGCTCCGATTGAAGACACGTCATTTGGCGTTTTCCGGATGTAGGGGTGCGTGTCGTGTTTGCAAAAATCCTCATTGCCAATCGCGGAGAGATTGCCTGCCGGGTTATTACAACCGCCAAACGGCTGGGCGTCCGGACGGTGTCAATTTATTCTGATGCAGATGTGGGTTCAAAACATGTGGCGCTCGCAGATGAGGCTGTTCATATCGGACCTCCACCAGTTGCCGAAAGCTATCTGAATTCGGAGCAGATCATTGCTGCAGCCCTGAATACCGGCGCGCAGGCTATCCATCCGGGCTACGGATTTCTCAGTGAGAATCCCGATTTCGTCGAGGCGGTTGAGGCAGCCGGTTTGGTTTTTATCGGTCCGTCAGCAGATGCCATTCGTGCGATGGGCCTCAAGGACGCTGCCAAGAAGTTGATGATTTTAGCCGGTGTGCCAGTGGTGCCGGGTTATCACGAAGACGAACAGGGTACAGATTTTCTCGCAGCGGAAGCTGACAAAATCGGCTACCCGGTATTGATCAAGGCTCGTGCAGGCGGTGGTGGGAAAGGAATGCGGTTGGTTGAGAAACCGGCGGATTTTGCCTCTGCATTGGAAGGCGCGCAACGAGAGGGTCTGGCAAGTTTCGGTGACGGCGCCTGTCTGATTGAAAAATACATAACGAAACCACGCCATATCGAAATCCAGGTCTTTGGCGATCGGCAAGGTAATGTTGTTCACTTGTTCGAGCGCGACTGCTCATTGCAGCGTCGGCACCAAAAGGTCATAGAAGAAGCGCCGGCGCCCGGCATGACGGCAGAGGTGCGGCAAGCCATGGGCGAGGCTGCAGTCAATGCAGCCAAAGCGATTGGATATGAAGGTGCCGGTACAGTGGAGTTCATCGTTGACGGATCAGGCCCGCCAAGAAAAGGCGGGTTCTGGTTCATGGAGATGAACACAAGGCTCCAGGTCGAGCACCCGGTAACGGAGGCGATAACAGGGCTGGATCTGGTTGAACTGCAATTGCGCGTGGCCAGCGGCGAAGCGCTGCCGTTTGATCAGAAAGATCTGGCAATTGAAGGCTGGTCATTCGAGGCACGTGTCTATGCCGAGGATGTTTATAAGGGGTTTCTGCCCTCGACCGGTATGGTTGAACATTTGTCCTTTCCCGAAGCCACGGAATTTGCCAATGGGTCCGTCAGGGTGGATAGCGGCGTGCGGCAGGGGGATGAAATCAGCCCCTGGTATGATCCGATGATTGCCAAAGTGATTGTGCATGGGCCAAACCGTGCGACGGCGCTCAATATGCTTTCCTCTGCGCTTGCAGATACCAAAGCGGTCGGGCCGGAGACCAATCTGGAATTTCTGGTTAGACTGGCGAGGAATCAGGGTTTTGCTCAAGGTGAGGTCGATACGGGATTGATTGGGCGCAATCCTGACTTGACGGACAGGTATCCGCGGCCACCCGAAAAAATAATCGCACTGGCCGTTCTGGGCGGATTGGGATTACTTGAGCAACGCACGGGGACCGACCCCTGGGATTTGCTGGCCGGATGGCGCCATTGGACCGATGCCAAGCAGTATTTGGCGATTGAGTTCGGCGAAGCTCGAATTGAACGTCAGGTAACCACTCTGGAAACAGATACGTATCGAGTTGAAGGTGGCGTTGAAGATGTCACCCATAAAATCGAGGCAATTGATCACTCGGCATATCACGTCATACATGACGGTATTCGATTTAACGCAGAAATATTCGCGACCGGTTCCACGGTGACCGTGTTTGTCGATGGGGCTAGTTTTAAATTTCAGCTGCCGGATGCCCTTTCCAGCGTTAATGCCGATCCCAGCGGGGGAGACACGGTGTTCGCACCCATGCCGGGCACGGTGAAAGTTGTGCTGGCCGACAGGGGCCAGGAGATCACGCGTGGTGAACCACTGTTGATTTTGGAAGCCATGAAAATGGAACACACTTTGACTGCGCCACGCGATGGTAAGGTAAGCGATGTTCTGGCAAGTGTCGGCGATCAGGTCGCCGAAGGCGTGTTGCTGGTTTCGTTGGAAAATGAAAATGGCTGAGCATGTAACAATTTTCGAAGTATCGCCGCGCGACGGGTTGCAGAATGAAAAATCGCCTATCAGCACCGAAAACAAGATCAAGCTCGTGGATTTGCTTTCAGACTGTGGCTTTACCAAAATCGAAGTCACCAGTTTTGTTAGCACGAAATGGGTTCCGCAAATGGCGGATGCTGCGGAGGTCATGGCTGGTATCAAGCGAAACAGCGGTGTCAGTTACGCGGCGCTGACACCAAATTTGCAGGGATTTGAAGCTGCCATTGCTGCAGATAGTGATGAAGTGGCGGTGTTTGCTTCCGCTTCGGAAGGATTTAGTCAAAAGAACATCAATTGTTCCATTGATGAGAGTCTACAGCGGTATAAACCGGTTATTGAAGCCGCGAAATCGGCTTCCACTCCGGTGAGGGGATATGTTTCCTGTGTCACAGATTGTCCTTATGACGGCCCCACGCCGCCGGAGCAGGTTGGGCATGTAACAAGCGCTCTGATTGAATTGGGATGCTATCAGGTGAGCCTCGGCGATACGATTGGTGCGGCTACTCCGGATTCTACAAAGACTATGTTAAATGCCGTCACTGAAGAAGTGCCGGCAAAGCAACTGGCCGGGCACTTTCATGATACGAGAGGACGTGCCCTCGACAATATCGAGGTTTGTCTTGCATTCGGAATGAGGGTTTTTGATGCGTCGGTTGCCGGTCTGGGCGGATGCCCCTATGCGCCAGGGGCGAAGGGGAATGTCGCGACTGAAAGTGTCGTGAAGATGCTTGATGATCGCGGATATGATACCGGCATTGATCTTTCTCGGCTGGATAAGGCAAGCTTGTTTGCGAACACGCTGAGGTCGTCACCATGAACCACTACAATGCCCTTGACATTTCGCTGGATGACCGCGGGGTTGCCCATGTCAAACTCAACCAGCCGGAGAAGCGCAATGCGTTGTCATCGCTGATGATTGAGGAGCTGACCGACATGGCAGAGTCCGTTGGAAATGACGAAGCGATGCGGGCCGTTGTCTTGTCGGGCAGCGGAAAGGTTTTTTGTGCGGGCGGCGATCTGAACTGGATGAAGGAACAGATTAATGCGGACCGCGAGCAGCGGATGCGGGAGGCTCGCAAACTAGCCTTTATGCTGAAAGCGCTAAACGAATTGCCCAAACCCTTGATCGGTCAAATCCATGGCGGTGCGTTTGGCGGTGGCGTCGGCCTAGCATGTGTCTGTGATGTCGCCATTGCCGACAACAGCACAAAGTTCGGGTTGACCGAAACCAAACTGGGATTGATACCGGCAACGATTGGACCCTATGTGCTGGCCCGGATGGGCGAGAGCAATGCCCGCCGCGTTCTTATGTCGGCGCGTATTTTTGATGCGCCGGAAGCACAGACACTTGGCGTGATTGCCAAAGCGGTGAACAGCGATGCGCTCGAAGCGAGTGTCGAAGCCGAAATTGTTCCCTATCTCAGTACCGCGCCAAAGGCTGTTGCTGCTGCCAAGGCGTTAACCCGGGCGCTTGGTCCCCGAATTGACGACGAGGTCATTGACGACACGATCCGCCGTTTGGCCGACACTTGGGAAGGCGAGGAAGCTGCACATGGCATTGAATCGTTTCTAACCAGGACACCGGCCCAGTGGGCATGAATTCAGTAACGAAATTATTGCAGATCGAGGTGTTTGCCTATGGGCGGAGCTGATGGCGCAATAGAGATTTCGGGCAGGGCGCTGGTTTCCGGTCAGGCATCCGGTGAAATTGTTTTCAGCGATATCCCGTTAAGCTTCTGGGGTGGTGTCGAGAGCACGACCGGCCGGGTGATTGATCAGCATCATCCGTTGTCGGGGCAGGCGCTTGCCGGCAAAATATTGGCAATTCCGGGCAGCAGGGGGTCAAGTTCGGGCAGCGGGATTATTCTTGAACTCATCTTGAATGGCTGCAATCCCGCTGCGTTGGTATTCGAGCGTGAAGAAGAGATAATTTCGGTAGGCGTTGTTGTTGCTGAGGAGATTTACGGCAAATCCATTCCCGTCATCTGCGTCGGGTCACAAAACTTTCATCAAATGGCGAAATTCACCCAAGCAACAGTATCGGGTGGTATTTTGAGATGTTGGCGGGATGGTGAACAGGCAGGTCAAGGGTCGGAACCATCACCACCTGATGTTTACAACGATAGTCGATTACATCTTGAACAAAACGACCTTGCGCTTCTGGATGGATCGAAAGGTGCCCCCCGTGCAGTGGCGATGAAGATTGTTTGTCGAATGGCTGAGATGTATGGAGCGAACAAGCTGATTGATGTGACACGAGCACATATCGACAGTTGTGTTTATACCGGGCCTGCGGGCCTGGATTTTGCGCTCCGACTGAAGAAAATGGGTGCCAAGGTCTGTGTGCCAACCACGCTCAATGCGATCTCCATTGATCGACGACGCTGGCGCGAACAGGGCGTCGATCCAGGCTTCTCAACATCTGCAGGTGAACTGGCTGATGCCTATGTTGATATGGGCTGCAGTCCAACCTTCACCTGTGCGCCTTATCTGCTCGAAACGAGGCCGACCAAAGAAGAGCAGGTAGTCTGGGCGGAATCAAATGCGGTTGTCTTTGCCAATAGTGTGTTGGGCGCCCGTACGATGAAGTATCCGGATTATCTTGACATCTGCATCGCGATTTGCGGCCGGGCACCAAATGTAGGTTGTCATGTCAAAGACAACAGGACCGCAAATCTGATCATTGACGTCGAGAAATTTCACCAGGTCGATGATGCATTTTTTCCGCTTCTCGGTTATCAGGCCGGCAGGGTTTCGGGAGGCAAAATTCCGTTAATCACGGGGATAGAAGCAAACGAGATTGCTGTTGATGATCTGAAGGCATTTGGGGCAGCGTTCGCCACGGTTTCCGGTGCGCCGATGTTCCACATTCTTGGCGTAACCCCAGAAGCAAATACGGTTGAGGAAGCCACGGGGGGGAACGTTGATCTGGAGGTTATCGAGATCGGCGTCTTGGATTTGCGGAGTATCTGGCGCGAACTAAATACGGATGATGCGGAGAAAATTGATCTTGTTTCTTTGGGAAACCCACATTTCTCACTTAGTGAAATGACAAGATTGAACGATCTGTGCAGAGGCAAGACTAAAGAAGGGCGCGTCAGCATCATTGTCACCTGTTCGAGGACGACTCTCGAAGCAGGACAAGAAACTGGTGTTGTCTGGGAATTGGAGAAGTTTGGCGTCGAATTCATTACCGATACGTGCTGGTGCATGATCGCTGAACCGATCATTCCTGTCGATGCAAGAACACTTATGACAAACTCCGCCAAATATGCGCATTACGGTCCTGGATTGACCGGCCGCAAGTTTCGTTTCGGAAGCCTGACGGCGTGCGTCGAAGCAGCCTGTAACGGCATGTCACCTGCAAAATTTCCTGAATGGTTGATGCAATAGTTCAATCGTTCAGGGTGCACAATTGCTTTACGATTAAACGGTCACTCTGATTTTGCTGAGCTATTGTCCGATTGAGAGGCATTTGCCTCTTTCTGTTGTGCCGGTTATCCACATCTGTAGCAATTAGATGGGGACAACTTCCCTTGCTACCCTTCACCACGCGCTTACCGATCATGCAGGATTACGCAGATGAGGCAGTGATTCGGGAGCGACCATGGAACGGGTTCCCTTTAAAGGAGCGGCGCAGTTACGGCTGTATGAGGAAATTACCAAACACTGGCGTAAAGCCGCCGAGCAAGGCTATGCCAAGGCACAATTCGAGCTCGGTGTTAGTTATGCCGAAGGTCAGGGGCTGAAGCAGGACAATGTCCGGGCGTTCATGTGGCTTAGCCTGGCAGCTGCCCAGGGGCATGAAAATGCAACGTTGGTTCGAGTAAAACTGAAGCGGCGCATGACCGCCCAACAAATTGACGACGGTTACCAGATGATGCGTGAATGGAAGCGTCATTTTCCGTCCAAGTTACCAAAGAAATGGGCAGCCAGTACCAGCGAGAATGTTTCGTCCCCACGAAGTCCGCAGGTCATGCCGTCAATGGAAAGCGATGAGGCAGACGGAGATGAAACAAAGCCTGCTGCTACTCGCTTCCAACGATTGATTTGATTGCCTTTGGGTACGCAGGGATTTTTGGCATAAATGAACCATCAGGATGGTACACCAAGAGTCCTGTGTGCCGCTTTGGCAGGACTGTATAGATGAGAATGAATTTGATTATTTGATCTTTAAATTTTTTAGCATTGCAGCAGGAGGCCTGCTAGGTCACGCTGGATTGCTATTGCAAAAGTGCTTTCTGTGTTTTTAAAGACTGGTTTACAATCCTAGAGCTCGGAGTTGAGTGCTGTTGTTTCTTGCTATTTCGGCAGGTTGGTATATTCGATAGCAGGCATATACCAGATAGCGTCCGGTTGAAGTGCGCCCAATATTGCAGGCGTTTCCGCTATTTTTAGAGTGAGCGATTTGCCTTGAATCGAATAGTAGTATGAATTCACGAAAATGGCTGATAATTCCGGTTGAAGTGCAAGTCCGCGAATTACTGGCACGGTTGTTGGTAGCAGCAATCGCTGCCGATCGCGGTTTCAATGTCCTGATCGGACAGGACCGTGTGATACGCAGGCTTGCCCGGTATTTGCCTAGAGGTATCTTGTTCGACAAAAGCCTTGACGGGAAAGGTGACCGAAAGGTCCGGCGGTATGCCAATCTAGGTTACACAATCGCTGCAATTGACGAAGAAAGTCGAGGGGTCTATTCCGAACCGCGTTTTTTCTTCTCCCGTCGTTTGTCCGATGAGGCCCTTTCGCGTTCCGCGCGATGGTTTTGTATTTCCGATCTGGTTCGTGACCAGGCAATAAATTTTTTCCCCGAATATTCCGACCGATTTGAAACCACAGGCTTGCCGCGGGTTGATCTTTGCCGACCAGGTTTCAGTGCAATCTATGAAAAAGAACGTGCTGAGATAAAAGAGAAATATGGAAAGTTCCTGCTGTTTTGCTCCAATTTCGGAACAATTTTGCACGTCCGCCGGGGACGGTTCCTGCAAAACCAGATGCGCAGGGCGGCAAAGCAAGCGCCCGGCAATGCGGCATATCGCGAAAGGGTTGAGGCTGAGGGTCGAATAAACCTGGAGGCCTATATCCAGATGCTTCCGAAACTGCGCGAATGGTTCCCCGACCACAAGCTCCTGGTTCGCCCGCATCCCACGGAAAGTCATGATACCTGGCGAAGTATACTTGGTGATCATGACGGTGTGGAGATTGTTTCAGGTGGCTCCGCCAATCCCTGGATTCTGGCAAGCGATTGTCTGGTTCATCATGGTTGCACGACCGGTATCGAAGCGGAGTTGTTGGGCAAGCCTCACGTCATGTATGCACCGCATCCTGATTTTCACCACGATACCGAGGTCATGAAGACATTTGCCACGATTGTGCATGACGAAAATTCCCTTCGTGAAGTAATTTCGGACATTCTTTCCGGAAAAGACTATTCAAAGCCTCGCAAGTCGCTTGAGAAATATTACGCGGCGCAAGTAGGGCAGCTTGCCAGCGAGAATGTCATCGAGGCATTTGACAAGCTTACTCAAAAAGGTGGTGAATTGCCTGACTGGTTGCCATGGCTACGGTTTACGCCGCGCCATCTGGTAGCCGAATATTGGCCGCGTTCTGCAGCAGCGCAGGCTTACTCCAAACAAAAATGGCAAGGTGTTTCACTTGACGAAATACGCACCACATTGGATGTTTTGCGAGAGGGTGCCCATTGCCAGTCTTCCGTAGAGGTTGAAGAAATATTTCCGCAATTGTTTTCAGTAACCCGGCGTTGAAACAGCCGGACTTGTTCGCAATTGTTAATTTTGCGAAAAGCTTGCAAGAACTAGTTTTTCCTGACCTGCGCAATAGTCGCCGTCGCCATGGTGAACACACAGCGTGATGCGGCGTGGTTCGGTCTGCCGAGGTAGCAATAATGAAACTCATTTTCCTGACCGGCCATCGAAAATCCGGGACAACCTTGCTGCACAAGTTGTTTGATGGTCATCCGGGGATCTGCGTATATCCGGTGGATTTGGGGATTTTATACGCTTATTTTCCAGCATTTACATCGGATCCTGATATTGATGACCCCGCTCTTCTACAACGTCTTGTTGAAGTGGTCCGGCACGGATTTGCCAGGGAGGATGCCGGCATTGACGACCATGGATTTGTCGAGGTGTTTAAGGAGCAGCTTGCCGGGAAGGATCTCAGAAGCAAGTCAGCTGTCCTGACGGCCCTTCTTGGTTCATGGCAAGAATTTACAGGCGCAGATCCAAGCCTTCCAATCCTGGTAAAGGAAACCAGCCAGGCAATCTATTTTGATGAATTTCTTGCTGCATTCCCCGAAATGCGCATGGTGAATCTGCTGCGTGATCCGCGTGATAATTTCAGTGCGATCAAGGCCGGCGTTCAACAGTACTACTCAAAACTGGGGGAAGGTGATTTTGAAGCGCTGGCCAGTTTGATCAATCGGGCCCGAATGGATTTTCGCGCCGGAGCTGTCAATGCGGCAGAGAACCCGGACGCGTTTTGCAATCTTCGATTCGAAGATCTTGTCGCGGACCCTGAAACTGCCATGAAGAATTTGGCTGAATTCCTTGATGTTTCCTTTGATCAAACATTGCTGACGCCAACAATGCTGGGCAAGGGCTTTGCCGGAAACAGTTATGACGGCCTGAAATTTGCTGGCGTATCCACCCAGAATATTGGCCGGTGGCGTGACCGTATATCAACAAAGGAGGCGATGATCATAGAATACTGGATGGATGACGAAATGAAATCGGCCGGCTATGAATCGGCATTCCCGGTCAAGGATTGCCAGAAAGCCTTTGGTGAATTTTATGCCTGGTATAATTCGAACTACTTTTTCAAAGATGCATTTTCGAAAGCTGGTCAGAAGTAAAATCGATAGCCTATTGAGGCAGCGAGTATATTGCGGGCACTTCAGAATTTATCCAGCTTTTGATTGCCGTTGATGCAGTATTCTCCCGTCCAGCAAGTGTCGGCGCAATAAGCTCACCTTGTCGTATCCATGACTTTTGCTTTGACGAGTTTTTGTACGATCGGGACAAGCTCCATAAATGGGACATTGATTTTTTGAGCAATCGCAAGCAGGTCGTCATTTCCGTCAGAATAGGTGATCAGGTTCATCATATTGCGAACCTTCGAAGCAGTCTCCTTGGTACTAAGCGAAGGGTATAGCCCGTGTTTGGACAGATGAGGTTCACCCAGGGTTTTTATAATCGGCTTTATGTTGGATTCCAGAATTTCGATTGATTTTCGAACTACATCAAATCCCCCGGCAAGACCGTTTGGTGTCACCAAAGTCAGGTCATCCAAAGATGTGTGGTATTCGGGATATTCCCCATATTTGGTACGCATGATCGAGGCAATTGGAAGATCAATACCTGGCGCACAATATTGCCGCTCGTCGCTACCCCGATCGAGCCAGGAATATGTCCTGTAATTCTCGTCAATGTTCCTCATCACATATTGAACGACACGGTCAGACAGGGTGTCTCCGGCTCTTGATGGTAGGTAAGAGTAGTTTCGTTCATCCCCGATGCAGGTAAGGTTGAAACCGGCAACAATGTGCTTCTTCATGTGGTCAAGGTTGCTGCTGGTATAGATGAGGGAGCCTATAGTCTCGGGAATGAATACCAATCTGTAGGTGTAGTACCGGTCTTTCAACGAGTTCAGCCAGCAGGCAATTGCAGTGGCAACCACAGGTCCGGAAAGTTCGTTGTTTGCCATGGATGGATGACAAATATAGGTAGAGATAAATACCTCTTTGGATACTTGGCCTGGAACTACGATCTCGCCATAGTTCAGCACGCCGTCCTTTAGTTCCGTGTCGATGAATACCCGATAATTCCCGGCTTTCAGCGATTTACGCTGGTGATCGGTCAGGCAAAATCCCCAACGTTTCGAGTAATATGACGTGATGTAGGGAATGGCATCGGGTTGATCGGGCAATGAATGAAGATGGTCTTGGAGTTCCTCCAGGTCCATCATTGCGTCTATTGCCGTCGAATATCCGATGACGTGAAGATTGTTCTCTCTGAAATCAACAATTCTGTTGCCCTGCCCATCTTCAATGTAAGCATCCCTGACCGACCATTCCTGAGGTACAGTCCAATCAAATACCTTTGTTCCAGAAGGAACAGCGTGTACCTGAAGCTGAGGGACGCGTTCCTTCAAATAGCCAAGCGTCTGGCGAACGCCTGGGCCGCTTATGCTTCGACAAACCGGAAACAGATCTGTGGCCATGGCATGACAAAAAGCCCCGACATTCGAAAGCGACGGACTACCTTTGAGAAACGGGTTCGTCGATGCCATCTAGGTTTCCTCTGTAGGTATTCATTCAATTTAGCCTTTGAATGACAGCTCCGATATGCCAACGGCAGATCATAACCAAATTTTCTTCCTGACGAAAATCTGGCAAAGTACATATTCTCGGAAATGAACAGCGCAGTTCGCTCGATCGCTACTGCCCGAAAATTGGATGATTGGTGTCTCCAGGAAAAGCAGGTAATTGGAGACCTCGCCTGGGCTCGAACCAGGATAAAAGGAGTTGCAATCCTTCGCGTCACCATTCCGCCACAAGGTCAGTGACACTTTTTTCGCTCAAAACCGAGGCTGGTTCAATGCATGGTTGTTAAAAATCAGGTGTTAACCTTACCTGTAATGCCTTGCGGAATTCCGAAATAATTCGCGAACCGTACAAGCCGATTGGGTTTTGATTTCTTAGGATAATCGTTCCTCAGTTGTCTTGCTGGAAATTCAGTAACAAATCGTTCGTCGGTGATCTCAAAGAAGTCTGCAATCTCTTCGATCCTGTCCCAAAGATCATCATAGTGTATGTTTAGCGATTGGATCTTTTTTTGGTTCAAAAAGTAATGCTTTTGACGGTTTATTGCATTCGATAATGACCAGTATTTTATCTTGCCTTGTGCCAAGACACCCAGAACCGAGCCAAGTTTTCTACAATGGGCATTGATAAATCTTCGTCGTCTAAGGCTGTTCATGATCGCATCGGTATCGCCATAAACGAACAGTACTTTACGGTCACCGTCGATGCAGGTTGGCAAGTCGGGGATATGTTTTAGCCCATCTGTATCCGCAGGACAGTTGGTTTCCACAAACCTGGCACAGTGGTGCATCAACATGGATGTCGCCACGCCACCCGGTGAAACGATAAGGCGTTTTGGGATATTTGAATATTTTCGAAACCGGTGCACAAATATGCTTCGACCAGCTGCTATTCTTGCGCCCCTAAGTTTTTTGCGTTTTACCAAATTTTTGATGTTTCGACCTCATTCGCATGTTTGTTAGTACACTCAGCGACCGGCAAAGCCTCACGGTGATCTACTTACCAAAATACGAAAATGTGGCGGACGCTTGCCGCAATTCACCCCTGCGAATCACTTTACATGATTTTTGATAGTTTGTGACAATTTCTTTGAAAATTGATTTTCCCAACGATTTGCGATTATTGAACGAAAGTGGGCTTGAGAACAAATCAATCCCGTGTTGATCTACATCGATAAACGCTATCAAGATAGCAATGATCTTGGACCGGCAATGACCGGTGAATTCTGACGCCGAAGGACAGCGCGACAGTTGCGTTATCAAACGGGGAACAGGAACTCGGAGGAGAAAATAATGACAGTCAGAACCCTTGCGATTGCAATTGCCGCGTCAGCCTTGCTGGCCTGGCCTGCATTGGCAGAATCCCATGGCGGCAAAGTCAAAGTGGGGATGATAACGACCCTTTCGGGTGGTGGTGCCGGCCTGGGCATAGATGTTCGTGATGGTTTCCTGCTTGCTCTCAAGCAGTCTGGAAATGACGCGGTGGAAGTCGTCGTTGAGGATGATCAGAGAAAGCCGGATATTGCTGTGCAGCTGGCCGACGAGATGGTGCAATCGGAAAATGTTGACGTGCTGACCGGTATCATTTGGTCCAACCTTGCAATGGCGGTCGTGCCGTCTGTAACAGCACAAGGAAAAGTCTACCTTTCCCCTAATGCCGGACCATCGGCATTGGCGGGCAAGGGATGCCATGAAAACTACTTCAATGTTGCCTGGCAAAACGACAATCTGCATGAGGCAGCCGGAGCCTATGCCAATGACGCCGGTTACAAGAAGTCATTCATCCTGGCGCCAAACTATCCTGCAGGAAAGGATGCGCTGACCGGTTACAAGCGGTATTTCAAGGGCGATCTGGCCGGAGAGGTCTACACCAAGCTTGGCCAGACTGACTACGCGGCCGAGATTGCCCAGATACGGGCATCTGATGCCGACAGCGTTTTCTTCTTTTTGCCGGGTGGAATGGGAATTTCGTTCCTGAAGCAGTATTCGGGCAGTGGTGTGGATTTGCCGGTGGTCGGGCCGGCGTTCAGTTTCGACCAGGGTATCCTGCAGGCAGTCGGTGAGGCAGCCCTTGGGGTCAAGAACAGTTCACAGTGGTCGAAGGATATCGATAATCCGGCGAACAAGCAGTTTGTCGAGGCCTTTCAGGCTGAATATGGCCGGTTGCCGTCGCTTTATGCCAGCCAGGGTTATGACACAGCGAACTTGCTCCTTAGTGCGATCGAGAAAGCTGACGTGAAAGATACCGATGCATTTCTGGCGGCGTTGAAGGCGGCTGATTTTGATTCCGTACGCGGGAAATTCAGTTTCGGTCCGAACAATCATCCGGTGCAGGACATTTATGTGCGCGAAGTGATCAAAGAGGGCGATGTCTTTACAAACAAGATTATCGCCACAGCGCTTAGCAATCATTCGGATGCCTATGCTGCCGATTGCAAAATGTGAGGATAAGTCGAGGTCGGTTTGAAAAAGACCAGTCGCGCCCGGCATTGGGATAATCACTAAATGCCACCAATGTTGTTGTTCGAGCAGGCCCTGAACGGTTTTCAGTTCGGGGTCATGCTTTTTCTCATGGCGGCTGGCCTGACGCTGGTATTTGGTGTCATGGGACTTATAAATCTGGCCCATGGCTCGCTCTACATGATCGGAGCCTTTTTCGCCGCTTATGTTGCAGGGCTGACCGGTTCCTTCATCCTGGCTCTTGGAGCAAGCCTGGCTGCGGCGGCAGCGGCTGGCGCGATCATCGAAGTCACCGTATTGCGGCGCCTTTATGATCGAGATCATCTCGACCAGGTACTGGCAACGTTTGCCCTGATATTGATCCTGTCAGAGGGTACGCGTTGGGTTTTTGGTTCGTTTCCACTCTATCTGGACCTGCCGGACTATCTTGATGGAGTGGCGGTTTTGCCCGGTGGCCTTGAATATCCAATCTACAGGCTTGTGATCATAGCGATTGGCTTGATCATGGCGGGTGGATTGTTCCTGCTTATCGCCAGGACCAGGCTTGGTATCCAGATTCGGGCTGGAGAAAACGACCGCGAAATGATCGCCGCACTCGGTGTCGATATTACCAGATTGTACACCATTGTATTTGCAATTGGTGCAGCTTTGGCAGGACTGGCTGGTGCCCTGGTCGGCTCAATCCAGTCGGTGCAGGTGGGCATGGGTGAGCCGGTCCTCATCCTCGCATTCGTGGTGATCGTCATCGGTGGTATCGGTTCAATCAAGGGAGCCATGATCGGCGCTATTCTGGTTGGCATGACAGACACGCTTGGTCGGTTCTTGTTACCCATAGCCATGTCCTCCGTGATGGATGCGTCGCAGGCAGCGTCGGTCGGCTCTGCACTTGCCTCCATGTCAATTTACATCTTGATGGCTGTTGTGTTGGCGATCAGACCCACCGGCCTTTACGGAAATCGTTGATATGAACCGCGAGGGAATCTTGAATGCAGTATTGGCCTCTTCTCTGGTTCTTGTTCCGTTATGGGCAAGTCTGTCTGGCGAAATTTTTGCGATAACGCTTGCCACGAAGATCGCCATCCTGGCGCTGGCAGGCGTTGGTCTGAATATTGCGCTCGGTCAAGGCGGGCTGGTTAGTCTCGGGCATGCCGTATTTTTTGGTCTCGGCGGCTATGCCATGGGGGTTCTGGCGAGCCATGCGCAGGATTTCGTTCCGCTTCTGGAATGGCCATTTGCATTGGACGGGACCAAATCCATGCCGGTCATCTGGATCACCGCAATCCTCGCCAGCAGTCTTGCGGCTTTGGTGATCGGGATCATCAGTCTGCGGACATCGGGCGTGTATTTCATCATGATCACGCTCGCATTTGGCCAGATGTTCTACTACTTCACTATCTCCTGGCCGGCCTATGGTGGCGAGGACGGGTTGCCGATCTATATCCGCAACAGTTTTCCCGGTCTGAACACGCTTGTTCCCTTGCAGTTTCACTTCATCTGTCTGGCACTTTTGTTTGCTGCACTTGTCTTCTCGGCGCGGCTTAAGACTTCGCCGTTTGGGTTGGCGCTGAACGCGGCGAGACAAAATGGCGAACGCGTTGCGGCTTCCGGTATTAGGCCGTTTGATGTGCGGTTGTGGGCGTTTGTAATTTCGGGTGCGATTACCGGCCTTGCTGGGGCTTTGTTTGCCGATTTGAACAGGTTTGTTAGCCCCGTCATGTTCAGCTGGCAAACCAGCGGCGAGATCATAATATTTGTAATCCTGGGCGGAGTAGGGCGGTTGTTTGGACCGGTTGCGGGCGCAATGCTCTTTATTATCCTTGAGCATTTTCTGGGGGATTTCAGCGAATATTGGCAGATTTTTCTGGGATTATTGCTACTTGCGGTGATCCTTTACTCTCCCGGTGGCATCATTGGTATTCTTGCCGGAAGGGAGAAATCCCATGTCTGAATCCATCCTCGCAGTCCGCGAAATCATGAAGTCCTTTGGGGCAGTGCCTGCTTGCAGGCAGGTATCTATTGATCTGAAGAAGGATGAAATCCACGCATTGATCGGGCCAAATGGCGCCGGAAAATCTACGTTGATCAAACAGATCTGCGGCGACCTTGCGCCTGATAGCGGCACTATCCACTTTTTGGGAGAGGATGTTACTGACCTGGACGTTGCCATGCGGGCACGGATGGGCCTCGGGCGTAGTTTTCAAATTTCGTCGGTTATTTCAGAATTTACAGTCTTGCAAAACATCGTGCTTCCAATTCTGGGGAAGAACGGACATGTAATGCGGTTTTTCAGACCCGCCTTCGCTAACCAATCTTGCGTCGATTTCGCCCGGCAGGTCGCGAATAGGGTAGCGCTTCAGGATCGCCTTTCTGTTCGGGCAGGCGACCTGGCCCATGGAGAGCGCAGGCGCCTCGAAATCGCCATGGCGCTGGCGTTGCGCCCACAAGCCTTTCTGCTTGACGAACCGATGGCGGGAATGGGACCAGAAGGTACGAAGCAGATGACGGGCTTGCTGCGCGAGTTACGCAGCGAAGCACCCATTCTTCTGGTTGAACACGATATGGATGCCGTATTTGCCCTGGCTGACCGGATTTCCGTGCTCGTGAATGGTGAGATTATTGCCAGTGGAACGGTTGGCGAGATCCGAAACAATGCTCAGGTCAGGCTGGCATATTTGGGCGAGGAGGAATAATGAGCCTCCTTAGCCTTTCTGACGTGAACGTTTTCTATGGCAAGTCACAAGCCCTGTTTGGCGTTGATCTCGATCTCGGGCAGGGCGAAGTTCTGGCATTGATGGGTCGCAATGGCATGGGAAAAACAACCACGATCCGCGCCATTTGCGGAATGATGCCCGTGCAATCAGGTGAGATACGGTTTGATGGTTTTTCGCTTGCCGGAAAGGCATCTCACGAAATTGCCAGATTGGGGTGTGGCTTGGTGCCGGAAGGGCGGCGTTGTTTTGCCAGCCTAACCGTCGAGGAAAACCTTATCGCAGCTGCGCGCAAGGGCGAATGGGATCTCAATACTGTGGGTGAATTGTTCCCAATACTGGCCGAGCGTCGAACGCAACGCGCAGCCACCCTTTCTGGTGGTGAGCAGCAGATGCTGGCGATCGGCAGAGCGCTGATGACCAATCCCAAACTCCTGCTGCTGGATGAGGCAACTGAGGGCTTGGCGCCGTTGGTCCGGGAAGTCATCTGGACAGCCATAGCCGGATTGAAGAACAAGACAGATCTGGCCATCCTTGTCGTCGACAAATCGCTCAAGGAAATCAGGTCGATTGCAGACCGTGCCGTCATTCTCGAACGCGGCCGTTCCGCGTGGGTTGGCAAGATGCCAGAGCTCGATCAGGATGTGGCAATGCGTTACCTGGGCGTTTGAAGGTTTACGTATTGATTCGATTTTCGCGACAAAGAGGTTTTACGGTTATCACCACTCAACCGGTTAGAGTGCTAACAATCTGATTTTAAACATTTATTTACTTTCGTACTTGCACGATAGCATGGATTGCTGGCAATCTGATTCACATGATCCATAACGGAGGTATCTTATGATCTCGAAGGAAATGGAACTGATGATGTCCGGCCATGGGCTGACTACTGCTCAGATTTATTACGCAATGCCGGATTATCAAACCATACTGCAAACCTATCTCTGGCAGGATTATGATCTGGCGCCGGAATTTCCGAAGCTGCGAGGTTTCCTGGAATTCTGGCAGGAAGAGCTAGACGGGCCAATTCGCTCGGTCCGCTATACCCACAAACGACTGATCAGCCCCAGCGAGTGGCGCAATGTAGGTGGAGAATTTACACTGCAGTAAGACGCTCCGCTCGGGGAGTTACTGCCCGCGACAAATCAATCGCAATATCTTGCGATTGCGCATTGGGGATTGTCCTTGGTAACGACCATTGTTTCTAAAACTTCATTACCGGTGGTTTCGCATTTCAACAGATTGGCCTGTTGGATCGGTGTGCCTTTGCGAATGGGTAATGCCTGTCCGCTTCGCTCTTCATAGACAACCCCGTTTTTCTCAAATTCTGCAACAGCCTGTTCGCAGGTCATCTGTTGCGTCAATTCCTGCGCGGTTGCGATATTCGGCAATAAGAAAACCATCGACAATATCAAACTTGTATACTTCATTGCAGTCTTCCCTCGGGATTGGTTGTCATCGCGATGCTTAGCCCGTTCTTACTAAAAAGAACATAGAGCAGCTTATATTTGTAGAAGGATTGCGGCAATTTCATTTCCGGCTATTGCGTAAACTGAATATTGTGTCATTTGGATTTGCAGATTTTGCCTGCTAGTGAGGCGGGGTGGGTATTCGAGATTTCATCATTGCGTCGGCAGATGTTCTGCATCGACTGAATCTTGCCATCTGCATTGCGCTGATGTCGGTATTGTTTGTTGCTCAAATCACTATCGTGGTTCTGCGATATGCATTTGGTGTAGGCTTTCTCGAATTGCAGGACATGGCGTCCTATTCCTTCGCTATGCTGGTCGTGTTGAGTATTCCCGTGGCACTTCGATTGGATCGTCATGTGAGGGTGGACATATTCCGCTCGCGTCAAACGGATAAAATGCAGCGCAGTTTTGATGGTTTCGGAATTCTCCTGCTGCTGATTCCGGTATTTGCGATGACGCTGTATGTCGTGATGCCGCAGGTGATTTACTCCTGGCAAATATTGGAGGCTGGCGTCGAGACCGGCGGCTTGCCCGGATATTTTCTGATCAAGACGGCCCTGCCAGTTTCCTGCTTCCTGATGCTGCTGCAGGGTGCGGCTTTCCTGCTGGAGGAAAAGCCGCGATCAACGGCCGGTGATAACGTTGCGGGGGATCGCCGTGGAAAGTGATGTCTTTTGGCTGATCATTCTGGGCTTTGCCCTATTGGCCGGGATCATGACCGGTATTCCGGTCATGCTGGTTATCGCTGGTGTTCCGCTTGCAATCGCATTTATTGCATCAATTTTTGGCGCGTTTGATCTTTCCTTTTTGCTTGCCTATCCAAACCGTATTTTCGGGGTGATGAGCAACACAATTTTGATTGCTGTTCCGCTCTTCGTGCTGATGGGCGTTCTGCTTGAACAATCGCGGGTGGCAGAACGCATGCTGTTGAACATGACGCGGATGTTGGGCGGTTCTCGCGGGACCCTGGTTCTTTCGGTCGTCGTTGTCAGTGCGCTAATTGCGGCTTCTACCGGAATTATCGGGGCGACGGTCGTGATGCTTGGCATGATTGCCTTGCCGGCCCTGCTTCATGCTGGCGTTTCCGAAAGGTTATCGAGTGGTTTGATCTGTGCGTCGGGGACGCTCGGCCAGATTATTCCGCCCTCCATCGTTCTCATCATATTGGGCGATCAGATTTCCAATGCCCATATTGAAGCGCAGCGAAATGTTGGCAATTTTGCACCGGATCCAGTGACTGTCGGAGATCTGTTTGCTGGGGCCCTATTGCCCGGTCTGGTGCTCGTGGCGCTGTATTCCGTTTATGCACTGGTGGCGGTCAATCTAGGCGCAGCGCCGGATCGCGCCACAGAAGATGTAACCTCTGACAAAGGCTTAAATGATCCAACCACAAACGGAATCGAGGCAAGCGCAGATGCTCGGGACTTGATCGTTACTGTCGCGCCTCCAATACTTCTAATAGTTGCGGTGCTGGGATCGATCCTCATGGGTGTGGCGACCCCCACCGAAGCAGCAGCGGTCGGCGTGCTTGGCACCCTGTTGATTGCAGCTGGCTATAGCGATGTGAAGTTCAGATATTTGCCCGCGATCATGATCGTCACAGCATTAGCTGCCTTTGGTCTGGTGATCCTGAAAGCAAGCGGTGCTACGCATATCGATGCCAGCGGCCTTGCCGGCAGCCTTGGTTTTGGAACGCTGATCGCGATCTTTTGTGCAGTGTTGTTGCTAGCCGGCATGGTGACTGCGATCTTGTGCCTCTGGCGGGTTGGCGTCCTGATTGGAGCAATCACCAGAACCATCGAAATTTCCGCGATGATCTTCGGCATCATCATTGCGGCCAGCATGTTGTCACTGGTGTTTCGCGGATTTCAGGGCGACGAGATTGTCAACGAAATGCTGACCAGCATTCCCGGCGAAAAATGGGGGATGCTGATCGTGACAATGACGGTGATCTTTCTTTTGGGGTTCGTATTGGAATTCGTGGAGATCGTGCTGATTGTCATCCCGATCATCGGGCCGGTCCTGCTTGCCACCGATTTTGACCCGGTATGGCTGGCCGTCCTGGTTGCCTTGAACCTGCAAACTTCATTTCTGACACCGCCGTTCGGATTCGCACTGTTCTACTTCCGCTCGGTAGCACCAAAAGAAGTTTCTACCGAAACCATCTATCTGTCGATCATTCCTTTCGTTATCATTCAATTGTTGGCGATGGTAATCGTTGTTGCATTTCCGGCTCTTTCGACATGGCTTCCATCCCTTCTGTTCGGCTAATCGACAACCGTTGGAGTATTCACAATGAAAAGAAGAAACCTATTAAAAGTTGGTGCAGTGGTACCGGCGATGGCGTTAGCCACTCCGGCAATCGCGCAGGGCAAGGTGGAGTGGAAATTACCGACGAGTTTTCCCGCGAAGGCTCCAGGTGTGGGAACGAATGTGACCAGTTTCGCAGCGCGTGTTTCGGCTATGACTGATGGCCGGCTGACACTCAAGGTATTTTCAGGCGGTGAGCTGGTGCCCCCATTTGGCGTAGAAGATGCCGTCCAGAATGGCACTGCCGAAATCGGGCATTCGACGCCATATTATTCCGCCGGCAAGAACTCCGCTATCCATTTCTTTTCAACGGTTCCGTTTGGCATGACCGCAACCGAGCATGTGGGCTGGTTGCGCTATGGCGGCGGTCAGGAGTTGTGGGATGAAATCTACGCAGAGCGCGACCTGAAACCGTTTTATTCCGGAAACTCCGGTGTGCAAGCTGCTGGTTGGTTCAAGAAAGAGATCAATTCGGTGGCCGATCTTGCCGGTCTGAATATGCGCATTGCCGGTTTGGGCGGCGAAGCGATGCGTAAATTGGGCGTCAATGCAGTTTTATTGCCGCCTCCGGAAATCTTCCCGGCTTTCCAGTCCGGTGCGATTGATGCAGCGGAATGGGTCGGACCAATGCTCGATCAGGCTTTCGGTCTGAACAAGGTTGCCCAGCTTTGCTACGTACCGGCCTTTCATGAACCGGGCGCTGCCCTGGAAGTGGTCGTCAATCGTCAGGCTTATGAAGATCTGCCGAAAGATCTGCAGGCAGTTCTTGCCAATGCCGCAGAGGCTACTGCTCACGAAACGATTGCCCAGTTTGGATATTTCAATGCCGTGGCATTTGCGCAGTTGAAGGAAGCCGGGGTTGATTTCAGAAACCTGCCTGCCGAGGTCGTTGCAGCCTTGCGGGAAGCGAGCAAAGAGGTGATGGCGGAACAGGCGGCTGCGAATCCGGTATTTGCCAATGTCATGGAGAGCTATGACAAGACCCTAGCAATAAGCAGGCAGTATGCCGCGGCGCTGGAGGCGCCCAGCATCATGCAGCGCGTAGGTTAGAAAAGAACCTGCTTATGCGGCCTTTAGCTCCGGGTGCCCGGTTTGCCAGGCCGGAGTACCATCAAGAATAACAACAAGACGGCAATGGTCATGAATTCCATGATCATTGCCGTTCTTTGAGGTAGTTCGATCATCGCACCGGAGATAACCGGTCCGACAATGCTGCCAAGCGTATAAAGCATGGCAATGGCGGCCATTGCGGAAGGAATTGTCGATCGCTCCAGATCGCGTCCGGCCTGGATCACCGCAAGCGTGTTGAACCCTCCGGCGGCCCCGCCCATAAGAAAAAGGGCCGGCAAGAGTACCCAGATTTCATCTTGATAAAAAACTGCAAGGGCACCGGTCACAACAATGGCCAGAGCACAAAGCATTTGGGCAAATCGGTAGCCTTTGCGGTCGGAAATATAACCAAGCGGCGGCTGGAGAACAGTGCCACCAAAACCGAATGCGCTTACCAGCAATGCGCTTGTCGCCAGGTTCAGGCCAAAGCTTTCGAAGTACAGGGGAAACAGGGCAATCGCGGAGTTCTCGATGAACCCCGCCACGAATGCCGCAGCCAACGCAACAAATATCAGGCTGTAGGGAATGCTTGTCGGTTTTTTTTCTGATGGCGGCTCTGCAGATATGGATGCCCTGGCGGCAAGCAGGGAAAACAGCAGCTGGCCGGCCACCGCAATGACAATGCAGGACCACAGCACGCCTTCGAGGCTGAAGAAGACAAAAAGCAATGGTGCGATTGCAATGCCCAGACCCATGAGGGCTTCGTGGAGCCCAATCATCCTGCCCCGGTTTTGGGTGCTGCTCAATTCGACGACGAGTGAATCACAGGATACCCAACGGATTATCAGGCCAATTCCCATGAGAATTGCAGAAAGCAGAACAACAGGGTGAGCCGTTGAGGTTAGTAACAAAACGACTGCAGCGCCGGTAGCCAGTGATGAGGATGCGTTGGCGGCATTAAATCCGGTCTGGCGGATCAGACGTGGTACGACAGGGCCAACCAACAGTACTGCCACCCATGAAATCGCAAGGAAGATACCGATCGTGAATCCGTCCACGCCCTGATTAGACAGTATCTGTGCAATCAGTATCGGAAATACGCCTACTTGTATTATCTGGAATAATAACGAAGCAGAAAATAAATATAGTATTATTCCACTTACCAAATTTCGCTACCCTTACCAGGTGTACTTAAATTTTTAGCAAATATTTTAATTTTCATTATACTTAAACACGAATTATTCAAACAGAATAATTTATTCTCCTGTTATGCGGATCTAATATACGGCCAGGTTTTTCCGCAGCATATGGAACATCCAGATTGCATCTGGTCATGGGTACCACCTGTGTTTTATATGTATAGTACATAGGAAAGACAGGTGGTACCATGATAAATCAAGAAATTTTCAAAACTTCGAAGTCCCGTTGCCCAATGCATAAGGCGCGCAATTACGTGCCAAGGCGCTGGAGTCCGAAAACCCTACGACAAAAAAGTGATGATGTTGTGCTCGCCGAAGTGCAGGAATGGATGAAAAAAACGCTTCCCTGTGTCGCCGGCAGGCGGGAATTCAATCGTGGCAATTACATGTTGCAGGTAGCAACGAGGAAATCGGTTCCTGGCATCGTGTCAAAATTCAAACACGCGCTCGAAAACAGGGAAGCTGTCGCCTGCCTGTTCATTTTCAATGATCATCGTTTCTATCGCGGGAAATCGAATGTCGGAGACGCATTCAGATATCTGGCAGAGCAGATGTCTGAGATTACATCTGTTTCTCCTGATGATCTCGCAAATGGTGCGGCTCTGACGACCAGCATCGAACTCAATTGTCCCGTAACAAACTTGCGTACTGTCTATGATGATTTTGAATGCATCGCATTCTGCCCACAATCAGACGACGAGCAGGACAAACTGTATGACCCGATGATGGCGATGCCTTACCCTTGCGTAAACATGTCGTCGGATGTTTACGGATTTTCACAATTTGTACGCACGAGTGCACTCTCAAGCTGGAACTGTGAAGTATATCAACAAAAGGACATAGAGAAGATCGAAAAACTGTTTAGAGTTTGTGTCGATCGCTGGCAAAGAGTTGCCACTATGACTATTTATAACTATGAGGCAGTAACGAATACAAAAATATGCCCGGTCCTAGTAACTTCAGATGGAGACTATTGGATTGCAGGTCATAAAGACCCGGCATTTGCGGAGCAGGAAAAAGCTGCCCACAAACACGAATTGCCGTCTGTATACGGAAAGCGTATCGTTGAGGGATGGATGGAATATTTTCGCAATGGCCAAACTTATCGTGCCCACGGCATGGCGCGCGATGGATTACCTGTGGAAATGGTCTGATAAATTAACCCACAATGAACAATATCAGTGATTATATCATCTTATAGTAGTATATATGCAATATTCAATTATATATAGAATAGAATAGCATGAGTAAGGAGAATGGAATGGGGTATACGGACTTGAAAAGCCCAAATGTTCCCAGAGATTTGTTTTTGGGAAATGTTTTGGGAGCTTTTTCGAGAGCGTTGTGTGACAAGATGGACAGGGCTGTATGCGCTGCGACCGGTCGCAACACCACTGCCTGTTATGCCATTGTACAAATTGGTTCGGAACCTGGTTCCTCGATCGAAGTCTTGCGGAGGATGCTCGGATTAGAGCATTCTTCGGTTGTACGATTACTGGACCGGCTTGAGAGAGCGAATCTTGTAAACCGCATTCGCGGTACCGAATGTGACCAGCGGAAAGTTTGCATCTTTCTTACAGATGATGGTGAGCGCGAGTTTACCAAAATCCTGGATGCGCGCCGTGAGGTCCTGGACCGAGCCATGGCGAGGCTCAATGATGCAGACAAGGAATTTCTCTTGTCCTTGATCCACAAATTGATGCCAGAGGTGGTCGATTGCGGAGATGACCAGCACATAGTTTGCAGGCTTTGCGACCTGGAAAAATGTCCCCAAGATCGGTGTCCGGTCAATCTGGCCTACCCCGATAACATGGACATCGTCGAGGTCCCCTTCAAACGCCGTGAGAATTTCTGAGCCAAACTAGTTATCGGACATCATTCGCACCTGATCGGTGTGCTTTCTGTCCAAGAGTTCCAGGCAGTTCATCACGAGATGATCGCGTTCGCAGATTTCGTAGATCATCTTTATTGCAAACAGCCGAATTTCTTCGCTGTCATCCTCGTTGTTCACCGGAAACGAGCAAATCCTGTCGAATAGTTTGCTGACGGAGCTATCTATCAGGGCAACTTCCGAGTCTTCCCCTCCCTCTTCGATTGTTTGACGTAGCTTCTTTCTGACAGTCTCGAACTCCCGTATCAACGCTTTCAGTTGTTTATTGTTATTTGCCATCGTGATAAATCTCTAAAAGTATAATATCTAATGTAAAAGCTACGATATATTATGACAAGTTTGCAAGAATTTACTATTTGTATGTATAATACATAGTATTACTTGATTGTTCTGAACTTTCTAACTCATAAATGATTGGCTATCTGCATTTAATTTGCAGCTATCAATTCAATGTCTGGGGTGAAGTTGCCTGGGATTTCAGAAAACCTGGCTTGGCGACAAGTTAAAAATCTCGAAAGCGTGCCGGGTTCAGGCTGGCCTGAAACCAGCAGACAAAATTGTAGATGGAATATACAGGCAGATTGGTGGCGGTGCGGATATCAGCCGCATAGGGCGTCATATTCGTACATTCCAGCACGATCGCGCCGAGATCCGGATGGTCGTTCATCAATGATGTTGCCGCATTCACATTGTCTTTTCTAGCCGTCTCGACGTCCATCCTGGTCTCATTGCCAAGGATTACCCGGGTAAATTCCTCTCCATGTTCGGTCGTCGCAATGGGGGTGCCTTTCGGAACGCCCGCCTTTTCGAGATGTTCCTCGCTAAGTGTAGAGGCTGATATCGTCAAGATACCCGTGCGTTTGCCGCTCGGAAGGATCCGGTTGACCAGGTCCACCTGCAATAGGGAGGACGTGATTACAGGAACTGGAACCGCAGCTGCAATCTCTTCCTGAAAAAGCGAGAGAAAACCGCAATTCGTGGTAATTCCGTCGACACCGTCCGCGACGAGATCCTGCGCGCCTTCAATGAAATTCTCGAGCAGGCCCTCTGCATTCCGGCGGACGACGCGGTCGGGTGTGGCAGAACGTACAATCCGGTAATGCACAGGGAAGGGCCATGTAAGCGCATTGCCCATATCGCCCGGAATACGCGGAAATTTTGCGTCCAGCATGAGGATGCCGACCGATGCGCCATAGATTGATTTTCCGCCAATCGCTGTCATCTCAGTTTTCCTCTACGGCAAATTGACGATCAAAAAGTTCCTCGGTGCCGGGCATGTAAATATTGGAGTAGCTTTCCTTTACGGCCATGACGATCTGATCGAGGCGCTTTTCAATATGTGCCTGCATGACCTCTGCGGCGCGGTCAGAATCGCGATCCTCGATCGCTGCCATGATCTGCTTGTGTTCGTTCTTGGTTGCTTTTACCCGCGCAGACATGTCCACCCACCTGACAAAGCGTATTCGTTCGTTGATCCGCGACAATTGCCTTTCAAGCTCCTTGTTGCCCGAAAGCCCTGCAATCTCCATGTGAAACGCTTCGTCAAAAGCGGTGACTTCGCGAACCGATTTGCCGATATAGGTCAAGCCATTTGCCTGGAGATTATTCCTCAGCGTCTCAATGCCCTCACTACTCGCGCGTTTGCATGCCAGCCGGACTGAAGCAACTTCGATAATTTCCCGCAACTCGTAAAGTTCATGGATCGTTTCGGGATCAAGCGGCCTGCAGAAGAAGCCCTTGCCGGGATTAAAGTCGATCAACCGCTCGGCAACGAGCCTGTTCAGTGCTTCACGCAATGGTGTGCGGCTCGCGTCAAGATCCCGCGCCAGCGCTACCTCGTTGATGCGCTCGCCGGGACGGATCCGGAAATCCACCGCCATATCCTTCAGCTTGTTGTAGAGTGCTTCTACGCGACCTTCACTCATTTGTGCCTCGAGGTTCAATCAGATTTACAGTTGACACACGATGGTACAGTTTGCAAGATACAGAACTGTATACAGGCCTGCGCTCAGAAAAAATTGATTGTGCAGGCCTCTCAAGTTTCGGGATTGGAAAATTCATGGCGGCTGAACGATCGAACCAGATGACGGGGGGCGAGGCGCTGGTTCGAATGTTGGAGGCCCATGGCGTTACGCATATGTTCGGGCTCTGCGGTGATACCACCTTGCCGTTTTATGATGCCCTGGCAAGGCTGGATCATGATATCACGCATTTGCTGACACGTGATGAACGCCATGCTGGTTACATGGCCGACGGTTATGCAAGAGTGACCGGAAAACCCGGTGTGTGTGAGGGACCATCCGGTGGCGGAGCGACCTACATTTTGCCGGGTGTTGTCGAGGCGAATGAGAGTTCCATCCCCATCCTTGCGATAACCTCCGATATCGCGACCACGTCGCGCGGACGGTTTGCGTTGACCGAACTGGATCAGACCGCATTGTTTCGACCGCTAACCAAGTGGAATGCTTCGCTTGATGATGCCGGGCGACTGCCGGCCATGGTTCGTAGCGCCTTTCGGGCAATGACAACCGGAAGGCCGGGTTCTGCGCATCTTGCATTGCCCTTTGACACCCAAAAGGCCCCGGTGGATCAGGCGGAAATCTGGGCGGATGATCGGCATCGCTATTTTCCATCTGAACGGACCGCGCCGGATCCAGAGGCGATTGCCGAGGCGGCAAATCTTCTTGCAAATGCCAAGTCAGCCGTTGCAATTTGTGGCGGCGGACCGGTTATTGCCGGAGCATTTGAGGTGTTGAAACAACTTGCCGATCTGCTGGACATGCCGGTGGCCACCACTGTTTCCGGACAGGGGATCATTGCGGAAACCGATGAACTTTCCCTGGGCGTAACCGGCTCAAATGGGGGTAGTCCGGCGACGCGTGCGGTGGTCGATGGTGCGGATGTCGTGGTCTTTATCGGTTGCCGCGCCGGCTCGGTGACGACGGAACGCTGGAGTTCTCCTGCGAAAGACGCCACGATCATCCATATCGACTGCGATCCTCAAGTAATTGGTGCCAATTATTCGACAGCCGTAGCCATCTGTTCAGATGCAAAGCTTGCACTGGCCGCACTGGTTCAAGAAGTGCAGAAGAAATCCGGATTATCCGGCCAGGATGGCAAGTCCCGAGCGAAAGCTGCATGGGCAGATAAACTATCGGATTTCGAGCAGCTCGCGATTTCCGACGAGACGCCAATCCGGCCGGAGCGCGTGATCGCCGCATTATCAAGACAACTCGATGATGATGCGATCATTGTCGCTGATCCGGGCACACCGTGTCCCTATTTTTCTGCGCATTACCGGTGGCGTGTAGCAGGGAGAAATTTTATCACAAATCGTGCCCATGGTGCCTTGGGCTATGCCTTGGCGGCGTCCATGGGTGCCCATACAGGCCGGTCGAATGTAAAAACCGTCGCTGTCATGGGTGACGGGTCCTTTGGCTTTTGCTGCGGTGAGTTTGAAACCATGATCCGGTATCGCATGCCGATCATGAGTGTTGTCTTCTCAAATGCCACTTATGGCTGGATCAAGGCTGGCCAGAATTCAGGATTTGGAAAACGATTCTACAATGTGGATTTTGACCGGACCGACCATGCGGCCGTGGCCAGTGCGTTCGGTGTAAAATCCTGGCGGGTCGAGAATCCTGACGATCTGGACCGGGTTTTCAAGGAGGCCCTGGCGCATGATGGCCCGACACTGGTGGATGTGATCTCGCAGCCATTGCATGAGGCAGCCGCGCCAGTGTCGGAATGGGTTGCATAAGAATGGTTGAGGCGTTTCCAGATATCGAGATTTGCGGATTTGATGTCTGGCATTGCGCAGTGCCGGTCAGCAGTCGGCGTGATCATGGCATAGGTGTGGTGACCGGTACAGTGGAGGTCATCGTTCTACGGTTGACCGCTGAAGATGGCACTGTGGGTTTCGGCGAAGCCTCGCCCTGGACGGTGTTCACCGGAACTCCGGAAGCAAGTTTTGCGGCGCTTGACCGTTATATCCGCCCGTTGGTCGTCGGACAAAATCTTGATCAATATTTTTCGATAATAGAACAGGCGCGAAAAGCCGTTGTTCACTGTACCGAAGCCAAGGCGGCACTCGATGCTGCATTACTGGACCTGGCCGGCAGGCTTCTGGAAATACCTGTTTGGGAATTACTGGGCGGCAAATGCCGAGATACGATCCCGCTTTCCTGCTCGATAGCCGACCCGGATTTTGAGACAGACAAGAAATTACTGCAGCGTCTGGTAGATGACGGTGTCGGGATCATCAAGTTGAAGACCGGATTCAAAGATCATGATTTTGACGTGAGCCGACTGGAATACATAAGGAGTAATCATCCTGAACTGGCGATCCGGGTAGACTATAACCAGGGTCTCGATCGTGATCAGGCGCTGCAACAGGTTCCCGATATTGCGCAGTTCAAGCCTGATTTTATCGAACAGCCCGTTCGCGCGAATGATTTTCATACCATGGCCGAATTGCGCGACATGCTTGATGTGCCATTGCTGGCCGATGAGAGTGTGTTTGACTTTGACGATCTGGAGCGCGCGATTGATGAAGCAATCTGCGATGGCGTCTCGATAAAGATCATGAAAACCGGCGGCCTTGGCCGGGGGCAGCAAGTTGCGCGGCGAGCTGCAGAAGCCGGTCTTACCGCCTATGGCGGTGACATGTTTGAAACCGGTCTTGCGCATCTGGCAGGCGTCCACATGATTGCCGCGACCGAGGAGATCGGTTTGGGATGCGAATTCTACCAGGCTCGTTATTTTCTGATTGAAGATTTGCTTGCGGAACCATTCCCGATCGAGCAGGGGAAGGTACTGGTGCCGGACGGGCCGGGGCTGGGAATATTGCCGGATATGGGGCAGGTTCTGAAGTTTGCGATGTATGGGTCTCAGGAGCGTGCTGCGTGAGTAAGGGCAAACAGAAAGTTGCGATCATTGGCGCCGGCATTGTTGGCGTTTCGACCGCAATCTGGCTGCAGCGCGATGGGCATGACGTTATCCTGATCGACAAATCCGGGCCGGGCGAGGGAACAAGCTATGGCAATGGCGGGATTCTGGCTTCGTGTTCGCTTATTCCGATACCGGTGCCGGGCCTTATTACAAAGGCGCCTCGGATGCTGTTTGATCCAAACCAGCCTCTCTTTTTGAAATGGGGCTACCTGCCACGGCTAATGCCTTGGCTTTTAAAATATCTCGGTCATGCCAATGCATCCTCGGTAAAGCGCAGGGCAGAAGCACTTTTCCCGATCATCGGTGACAGCCTTGCTGACCATGAAGCGCTGTCGAAGGGAACCGACGCTGAAAAGTGGCTGGTGCCATCCGACTATCTCTATGTTTATGACGACCGGAAACACTATGAGAGTGATGGATTTGGCTGGTCAGTGCGGGAATCTCACGGCTTTAAACTAGATATTCTGGAGGGTCAGGAGTTTCATGACTATGACCCGGCTTTCAGCCCGGATCTTGGTTGTGCCGTACGACTCAAGAACCATGGCTATCTGACAGATCCCGGCCGGTACATAAAAGATCTGGCGAAACATTTTGAATCAAACGGTGGTCGTATCGTAACCGGCGAAGTCGATGACATTGTGCGTGAAAACGGGAAGGTGACCGGGGTCAGAATTGCAGGCGAGACCATTGAATGCGGCTCTGCCATCCTCACAGCCGGTATCTGGTCAAGCGCCCTTGCCAAAAAGCTTGGGCTTCATGTGCCGATGGAAACCGAGCGTGGTTATCACGTCGAATTCTGGGAACCCAGCATCATGCCCCGTTCTCCGGCGATGGTAGCTTCAGGAAAATTTGTCATGACGCCGATGGATGGTCGCCTGAGATTGGCTGGTGTTGTCGAGTTTGGCGGGTTGGAAGCGCCGCCTTCTGATGCGCCCGTCGCGCTATTGAAGAAAAATGTAGAGACGGCAATTCCAGGCATATCTTGGAAGAATACGACAGAATGGATGGGACATCGCCCTTCAATCGTGGATTCAATTCCGGTGATTGGGGAGGTCCCTTCGGTTAAAGGGGCTTATGTCGGTTTTGGTCACGATCATATTGGATTGACCGGCGGACCAAAAACCGGAAGAATTTTATCACAGCTTGTCTCGGGCAAACGCCCGAACTTGGACCTTGCGTTTTATTCGCCTTCGCGGTTTCAATAAAATGTGGGGAAGGGGAAGTTACATAACAGGGAGAGTAAAAAATGAAAATAATGAAAACACTGGTGGCAGCGACCGCCCTTGCAGCTCTTGGAACGAGCAGTGCATTGGCGGAGAAGTGGGATATGCCGATGGCCTATTCGGCATCGAACTTCCATTCCGCGACAGGCGCTGAATTTGCCAAATGCGTAACGACCGGTACCGGTGGCGAAATAGAAATCGTGACCCATCCCTCCGGATCACTGTTTAAAGGTGCAGACATCAAGCGCGCGATCCAGACCGGACAAGCGCCGATCGGAGAGCGCCTGCTCAGTGGACACCAGAATGAAGACGCGATCTTTGGTGTTGATTCCGTACCGTTCCTGGCGACCTCCTTTGACGATGCGGCAATGCTCTGGGAAGCGGCAAAGCCGACAATGACGGAAGTACTGGCGGATCAAAATCTGACATTGCTTTATTCAGTGCCGTGGCCACCACAGGGTTTGTATTTCAAGAACGAAGTCAATTCAGTAGCCGACATGAAAGGCATCAAATTCCGGTCCTACAACAATGCCACGGCGCGTCTTGCCGAGTTGACCGGCATGCTGCCTGTGACCATTGAGGCAGCAGAGATCAGTCAGGCCTTTGCAACCGGTGTTGCCGATTCCATGGTTTCTTCAGGATCGACCGGATATGACCGGAAGGTCTGGGAAAGCCTGAACTATTTCTACGAAGTCGATGCCTGGCTTCCGCGCAATTATGTCCTGATCAATAGTGATGTGTGGAACGGTGTCTCTGATGCAAACAAGAATGTCATCAAAGGATGTGCGGAACTGGCCGAATATGCTGGGACATGGCGCGCCAAGGAATATACCGGCTTTACGCTTCAGGGTTTGCGCGACGGTGGCATGACCGTCGGACCGGCGAGCGAGACCATGAAAAACGAGCTGAAGGAAATCGGCGAGACGATGACAGCCGAGTGGCTTGAAGCGGCCGGCGACAAGGGCAAGGCCATTGTCGATAAGTTCAACTCGATGAAATAGGAACTACTTGCGGGCGGTCGACAAGATCGCCCGCAACATGACTGGCGGCTGGGACAGGGGACGGCGGCTGATTTCGGATATTGCACGGCGATTGAATGGAGGGGTCTGTTCAAGACTTGTCGTGCCAGGGAGGCAATGATGAATTCACTACGCCGCGGTCTTGATGCTCTATACCTTTCGTCCGGTGTCCTGGCAGCACTTTGCCTGATTGCGATTCTGGTGTTGATCGTCGTTCAGATGGTTGCCCGTTGGACGGGAGAGGTCTTCCCCGGGGCACCTGATTATGCCGGTTATGCCATGGCAGCAGCCAGTTTTCTGGCATTTGCAAATGCGCTTAATCGCGGGTCCCACATTCGGGTTTCGATTTTGGTAAATGCTGTTGGGCCGGGCATGCGAAGGTTGATCAACATCTGGTGCTTTGCCATCGGTTCGGCGATCATGTGGTATTTTGTCTACTATGCCGGGCGCTTCGTCTATTGGTCGTGGAAATTCAATGACATAAGCCAGGGCCAGGACAAGACAGCTTTATGGATACCGCAATCGGTCATGCTGATCGGTGCGATCATTATGGCAATTGCTCTCACCGATCATCTCATTCACCTGCTTCTGAGTGGTGATCACCGGATCAAGCGCGACATCGTCGATCAGAGCTTCGGAGAATAGGCCATGGAAGATTATTCGATCATTATCCTGTTTCTGTTCGTTCTGTTTCTGCTGCTGGGAACTGGCGTCTGGGTTGGCCTGGCGCTGATGGGTGTTGCCTGGGTCGGCATGGAATTGTTCACCACCCGGCCGGTAGGCGATGTCATGCTAACGACCATCTGGTCGGCTTCATCTTCGTGGACGCTTACAGCGCTTCCGCTGTTTATCTGGATGGGGGAAATCCTTTATCGGACCCGATTATCCGAGGACATGTTCAAGGGCCTGGCGCCGTGGATGGCGGGATTGCCGGGTGGGCTGGTTCACACCAATATCGTCGGCTGTACGGTTTTTGCCGCGGTCTCAGGATCGTCCGCTGCCACATTGACCACGGTCGGCAAGATGTCGATTCCGGAACTCAGGAAACGTGAGTATCCCGAGCCGATGATCATCGGGACGCTGGCAGGCGCTGCGACGCTTGGCTTGATGATCCCGCCCTCGCTTACATTGATCGTGTATGGGGTGACGATCAACGAGAGCATCTCGAAACTGTTCTTTGCCGGCATCCTGCCCGGCCTGGTTCTGGCGGGCATGTTCATGGCCTATGTTGCCATTACCAGCAAGGTGTCCAGGAAATGGAATCCGGCCAAGGAGCCGCCGCTCAGTTTTCAACAGCGGGTTGCCAATTCAAAGTTTCTGATACCCGTCTTCATCCTGATCGCGGTTGTCATCGGGTCGATGTATTTGGGCTATGCGACCGCGACCGAGGCTGCGGCTTTTGGTGTAATCGGCGGATTGATCCTGGCCGCCAGCCAGGGCTCGCTGAACTGGAGCACTTTTGTCGAATCCCTGATGGGTGCGACGCGGACCAGCGCGATGATCGCGCTGATCCTTGCCGGAGCGGCATTTCTGTCACTTGCGATGGGCTTCACAGGCTTGCCGCGAGGACTGGCAGACCTGATTGCGCAGCTGGAGCTGACGCGGTTTGAGCTGCTTATGGTACTGCTGATTTTCTACATCGTGCTGGGCATGTTTCTTGACGGCATTTCCTCAGTCGTCCTGACCATGGCGGTTGTCGAGCCAATGGTTCGCGATGCCGGGATTGACCTGATCTGGTTCGGCATCTTCATCGTTGTCGTGGTCGAAATGGCACAGATAACGCCGCCAATTGGTTTCAACCTGTTCGTATTACAGGGCATGACCGATCATGAAATGAGCTTTATTGCCCGGGCGGCAATTCCGATGTTCCTGATCATGGTGTTGATGGTTTTCGTACTCATTCTATTCCCCGAGATTGCTACCTGGCTGCCGGAGAACATTCGAAAAGGACCCGATGGTTAGCCCGTTTTGGAATTTTCGATCCTGACGGCAATCGGTTCACCGTGGTTGATCGCGATTGTATTTGTCATCGTGTTTCTGGCGGCGATCGTTCAGGCGGGGCTGGGTCTGGGATTTGGATTGTTGGCAGCGCCGCTGCTGGCGCTTGTTAATCCTGAGCTGGTTCCGGCCCCAACCCTGATACTCGGTTTCCTGACGGCAGGCTGGGGTGTCCTGCGGGAGCGGCAGGGCATCACCTGGAGCGAGGTTGGGATCGGGAGTATTGGCCGGGCTGTCGGCGTATCGGTAGCAGCCATCATCTTGGCTAACATTACTGATCGCGAAACCTTCATACTAATGTTTGGTGTCATGATCGCGATCGCTGTCGGACTCTCGGTTTCAGGTTGGCGAATCCCGTTTTCTGGCGGGAGTCTCGTGTCGATGGGTGCAGTTTCCGGCTTGATGGGTACCATTACTTCGGTCGGTTCTCCGCCGATGGCACTGGTTTACCAGAACCACCCAGCGAAAAGTGCCAGGCCAACAATGGCAGCGTTTTTCATGATTGGCTGTGCATTCTCGCTTATTGGTCTGGCTATTGCAGGATGGGCCGGTTGGCAGGACCTGCTTCTTGCGGCGCTGATGCTTCCACCAATGTTTGCCGGTCTTGCCGTCATTCATTTGCTTGGTAGTCGGTTCGATGGCCATTTTCGAATGTTCCTACTTGGCATCAGTGGGCTGGCGGCCATGGTGCTGATTGTTCGGGGGCTGACATGAACGTGGTGCAGAGGTTTTTTGTTTCTGCTGCCCGCCATGGACGAGCGTTGCTGGTTGCCGGATTGACAGCCGGGATTGCCTTTCCGGAGCTTGCGCTGGCTATGAAGCCGTGGCTGCCATTGCTGGTCTCCGCATTGTTGTTTCTTGCAGCGTTACGGGTCGGTCCCAGACAAGCGTTCGGTGTGGCGCGGGATTTGCCGGTGTCTGCCGGAATTGCAATTTTTTATCAGATCGTCATGCCTGTCGCGGCAATTTTGATCATGATGGTCTTTGGCTGGCTATCCTTCCCGGTTGCAGCAGCCCTGGTGTTGATGCTGTCGGCATCGCCGATTTCGGGCAATGCGAACCTGACAATCATGACCGGGCATGATCCCGCACCAGCCTTGCGGCTGATGATAATCGGCACCGCATTATTGCCGCTCACTGTGATATTGCCGCTTTCCCTGGTGCCGGAATTGGGTTCTGTCCAAGATGTTATTGAAGCGGCAATACGTTTGATGGGTGTGATTGCTGCGGCAGCTATCCTTGGATTTTGTCTACGGCATTTTCTAATGCCAAACCCAACACAAGACGGAATACGGATTCTGGACGGAGTTTCGGCAATCACGATGGCAATCGTGGTTATCGGCTTAATGTCGGCGGTCGGTCCGGCGATTTTCACATCGCCTCTTCAGTTTTTCTATTGGCTTGGTATTGCCTGTCTGGCAAATCTGGGTCTTCAGGTCCTGATGGTGTCTGTGTTGAAGTATTCGCGTTTTCGCCAGCAGCGCGTAGCTTATGCGATTAGTGCCGGAAACAGGAATATTGCGCTATTTCTTGTCGCCCTGCCGCAAGAAGTCACTGATCCGTTGCTGCTATTTATCGGGTGTTACCAAATTCCAATGTATCTGACGCCAATCCTGCTTGGAAAGATTTATGGGTCAGTAGAGACCGAACCGCAGCCGGAGTAGGCGCAATTCAACGATCACAAAACTGAAATACGATGCAGCTAAGTACTAAAGCTACTTGAACCTTGTCCTCCGGAGTTGGTCTTGCCCTATGAAGTTGATCCACATATCCGACATTCACATCAATGAAGCGGCAATTCTCGATCAAGATCCGGTCGAAAATTTCAAACTTTGCATGCGCCACGTGGAAAAACACCACAGGGAAGCAGACATGGTCGTGATTACCGGTGATCTGACCCATCATGGAAATCAGTCGAGTTACCAAATGTTGCGGGACTTGATATCCGAGTGGAGCATCAATCCTTTGCTCATGATCGGGAATCACGACGACCGAAGTGTTTTCCTGGATCATTTTCCGGATCAAGCGACAGATCGGAACGGATTTGTTCAATATGTGACTGATCGAGAAGAAGGGCGTTTCATATTTCTCGATACGGTCGAAACCGGCACCCATGCCGGCCGTTTCTGCGAGCTGCGGCAAAGCTGGCTGGAAGAAAAACTGCAGGAAGCTGAAAGGCTCAGTTTTCCGGTTTATTTGTTCATGCATCACCAACCGATTGGCGTCGGAGTCAAGAACTCGGACATTATCGGTTTATTGGATGGCGAAGCGTTCCGACAGATAATTTCGCGGTATAACCGTACCATCCAACATCTGTTTTTCGGTCATTGTCACTATGTCCTTTCCGGCAGCGTATGCGGAATACCGATGTCGGCACCGCGTTCCACCAATCATCCCTGCGTGCCGGATTTTTCAAACTCTGATTCGCTGGGTGTTGCCCCCAGCCCGGCGACTTACAATGTATGTCTGATTGGTGACCAATCTGTCGTGGTTCATTCGATCGATTTTCAGCTTGATGGCGACATATTGTGGTACCAATCCACAGCCGATGGCTGGATAAATGAAAAAGCTGTTTGAAAGATTTGGCAATCCGTTCATTGTGGCTTCGCTGCTGTCACCGGTTTGAAACAAATCCTTTATCAAAATGACATTGATGGTTGGTAGTCGGTTCAAAATTGAAGGGTTTTGGTGATGTGGACCGATTCTATCCAAGAACAGAATATCGACTTTACCTATTCAAGCCCGACTTATTCCATTCCCCGGCGGGCACTTATCAGAACCATTGAATTGCTTGGCGGACAGCCAAAGCTGAAAAAGCTGTACATGCAGTACGCGCTTGATGATGCTAATGGGCGCGATTTTTTTCAGTCAGCGATCGATAGCCTTCAACTCAACGTCAAAATGAACAGATCGCGCCTGGCGCACATACCGCAGTCAGGGCCGGTTCTATTTATTGCAAATCATCCCTATGGCGTGCTGGATGGCATTGCGCTTACCTGGTTGGCCGAGCAAGTCAGACCTGACATCAAGGTGCTGGCCAACCACGTCTTGTGTCAGGTGCCTGAAACCGAGAAATCCCTGCTGCCGATCGACTTCTCCGGCAACAAGAAGGCCCTGGAAACCAATATACAGTCGCGTAAATCTGCGCTTCATCATTTAAAGCGTGGTGGCGCAATCGGCATCTTTCCTGGTGGCGGGGTCGCTGCCAGCGTCAATCCGTTGAAGGGTCCAGCGGTCGATCCAATGTGGCATCCCTTTACTGCCAAATTGGCGCGTTGTCCGGATACCATGATCGTTCCGGTTTATTTTGGTGGACAGAATTCAAGGATTTTTCAGATCGCAAGCCATGTCAGCTACACGTTGCGCTTGGCACTTTACTTCTTCGAAACTGCGCGCCGGATCAAATCCGATTTCGAAATTGCCATTGGAGAAACCATAGGACCGAAAGAAATTCATAGCTATGAAGATCGGCAGGAATTGCTGAGTTTTCTTCGCCAGAAGACTTTTGAACTGGCAAATTCAGTTGAGCCAACTGGCAAGAATGTGCCACGGTTTGATGCGGAATATAGCTATCCCAGCCACTTCAAGCTGTAGTTGACGAAAGAAGCGGATTTCATCCGTCTGCCGCATCTGGTTGGTTATCCGGTCGTGCAGAATCAAATGCTGGGAGCTCAAGGCAGCGGGCTTCAATTTCGGTCAACCGTGAGAAAGCGGAAAGGTCAAAATCCCATCGATGGGCGTTGTAGAGTTGCGGTATGAGACAGAGATCGGACAATGATGGTCTGTCACCAAAGCTGAACCGGTCGTCCGGCTGGATCAGCGATTGATAAGCGACAAAACCGCGCCTCATCCATTCATGCATCCAGTCGATTGCATCATCCTGGTCGTGTCCCATTTCCGTTAGTCTTTTTATGACCCTAAGGTTGTTTACCGGATGGATGTCGCAGGCAATGGTGAATGCGGCCGCCTCGTTTCGAGCGGTGAATTTTGGGTCCGCGGGTACCAGTGGCGGGTTGGGATAGGTCCGATCCAGCCAATTCAGGATCGCCATTGACTGGGTCAGAATTGTTCCGTCGCCAAGTCGAAGGCTCGGTACACCTTGCCCTGCATTGATGGCCGAATACTCGCTTGCGGTTTGTTCTCCTCCTACCAGATCGACGGGTATGGTCTCAAATGCCAATCCCTTCAAATGGAGTGCGATGCGGACCCTGTATGACGTGGTCGAGCGCCAATAGCTGTAAAGCGTTAGTTCGCTCATTTGCGTCCAGGCGAACCATCATAGTGTTTCTTCAGATCCGACCAGCAATCGATGTAATCATCCTGCAACGGCGCTTCATTTGCAGCAAAGTCAGTCAGGTGCTGGGGAAAACGCGTCTCGAACATGAACGACATGGTGTTATCGAGTTTTTCAGCCTGCAGCTTGGCGTTTGATGCTCCCTCAAACGCGTCCTTGTCAGGCCCATGCGGTAGCATCATGTTGTGAAGGCTGATACCGCCGGGCGCAAAACCTTCAGGCTTGGCGTCATAAACGCCGTAAATGTTCCCCATCAATTCGGACATGATGTTCTTGTGATACCAGGGCGGACGGAATGTATCTTCTGCCACCATCCATCGCTCGCGAAAGAGCACAAAGTCGATATTTGCCGTGCCCGGTTGACCGGAAGGTGCAGTCAGTACAGTAAAGATCGAAGGATCGGGGTGATCATAGAGGATGGCGCCGACCGGACAATAGGTGCGCAAGTCGTATTTGACCGGTGCATAATTGCCGTGCCACGCAACGACGTCGAGCGGGCTTTGATCGATTTCGGTGACATGGAACTGGCCGCACCATTTGATCGTTATCGTCGAGGCGACTTCTCGATCCTCGAAGGCGGCAACCGGGGCCTTGAAGTCACGTGGATTTGCCAGACAGTTGGCTCCAATCGGTCCACGGCCCGGCAATTCGAATTTTTGCCCGTAGTTCTCGCAGACAAACCCCCTCGCAGGCCCCTGGATCAACTCAACCCGATAGACGAGGCCCCTGGGAATGACCGCTATTTCCTTGGGTTCCAGATCGATTATGCCAAGTTCCGTATGAAATCTGATCCGGCCATCCTGTGGCACGACCAGCAATTCGCTGTCTGCGGAGTAGAAATAATCGTCCACCATGCTCTCGGTAACCAGGTAGACGTGGGCAGCCATTCCAACCTGCGTGTTCACGTCGCCAGCAGTTGTCATGGTGCGCATGCCGGTGATCCAGTTGAGCGGCTTGTCGCTGTGATCAATCGGATTCCAGCGGTATTGACCAAGCGAGATCACATCCGGATCGACATTTGGTGCGGACTTCCAATACGGGACGTCGATTTTTTTATAGCGGTTTGAATGTTTCACCGATGGCCGGATCCGATAGCACCAGGTACGTTCATTCTGATGACTCGGCGCAGTAAAGGCTGTTCCGGACAGTTGTTCTGCATAGAGACCATATTCGCATTTCTGGGGAGAGTTCATGCCTTGGGGGAGGGCGCCCGGCAGTGCCTCGGTTTCATAATCATTTCCAAATCCAGGCATGTAACCAGGTGTTGTTCCGTTTGTCGCTAGTTGCTGCACGATTTTCCGGTTTTCCTGAATGGTCATAATTCCCTCCATCTGGCCAATGTCGCGGTCATCGCAGTTTTATCACCTAACAGGCTGGGCGTCGGTTCAACGCCTCAATATGGGTCGGCGGCGATGCATTGTCGTTCGACCTGTCGTTTCGGCGCTGCCCATATTCCGTGACATATACAGGCGCTGCCTTGGCCGGTGGTGATCCCGACAGGACTCGAACCTGTTACCTACAGATTAGGAATCTGTCGCTCTATCCTGATGAGCTACGGGACCACATTTTGGTGATATCAAATGCCAAATGGAATTCCAATGATGGAATTGTTCTTTGCGTGCCGCATTTGGTGAAATTTGCCTGTTCCCGGGCAGATGGCTTCCTGTATCGGCCGATCCTGGATATTTAAACATACAAAATGATAATGAATATTGTTCTCGCGGTTGCACTTGCCGGCTTCGTTTTGTAGTGACAATCTGAAATTTGTCTTGCGGCGCAATAATCGATTACCAGTCGCAATTCTTCGTTTTTTCAGGAGATTCCCATGCGTGTTGCCATGATAGGTACCGGCTATGTTGGACTGGTTTCGGGTGCCTGTTTTGCCGATTTTGGCCATGAGGTTACCTGTATCGACAAGGACGAGGAGAAGATCGGGGCACTGAAGCGAGGCGAAATACCGATATTCGAACCTGGACTGGATCTGCTGGTCGCCAGCAATGTTGAGGAAAACCGTCTGTTCTTTACCACGGAAGCTTCCGATGCCATTGCCTCGGCCGATATCGTGTTCATCGCAGTTGGAACACCGGCAAGGCGCGGAGACGGGCATGCAGATCTGTCCTATGTCTATGCGGCGGCAGAAGAAATTGCCGGGCTGTTGGATGGCTATACGGTAATAGTTACCAAATCGACGGTGCCTGTCGGGACCGGAGATGAGGTTGAAGCGATCATCTCGAGGGTTGCCCCAGAGGCAGAGTTTGATGTTGCTTCGAACCCCGAATTTCTGCGCGAAGGTGCTGCGATCAGTGACTTCAAACGGCCAGACCGAATTGTCGTCGGCGCAGAAAGTGAGCGTGCTGTTGCCGCCCTGCGTGAACTCTATCGCCCGCTATATCTCAACGAGACCCCGATGGTGGTAACCGGTCGGCGTACCGCTGAGCTGATCAAATATGCGGCCAATGCATTTCTGGCAGTCAAGATCGGCTTCATCAACGAGATTTCGGATTTGTGTGACGCGGTCGGTGCTGATGTGCAACAGATTGCCCGGGGAATTGGTCTGGACAATCGGATTGGCGGTAAGTTTCTACATGCGGGTCCCGGCTATGGTGGTTCGTGCTTTCCAAAGGACACGCTTGCGCTTTCAAAAACGGCGCAAGATGCCGACACGCCGATCACCATTGTCGACAGCGTGATCAAGTCCAATGACAATCGCAAGAAATCGATGGTCGATCGAATTGTCGAAGCCGCTGGAGGCGATGTCTCCGGAAAGGTCATTTCGATTTTGGGTCTGACCTTCAAACCCAATACGGATGACATGCGGGATGCCCCCAGCTTGGTCATCATCCCCGGATTGCAGGCGCTTGGTGCCTCGATCCGCGCCTTTGATCCAGAGGGCATGAACGAAGCCGGAAAATTGCTGGAAGACGTAACCTATTGCAATGGTGCCTATGATTGTATTGAGGGATCGGATATTGCGGTCATTGTCACGGAATGGGATCAGTTTCGGGCACTCGATCTTGATCGGGTAGTTGCCAGTCTCAATGAAAAGACGTTGGTAGACCTTCGAAACATCTATCCGCTTGATGAAATTTCAGGCAGAGATATCAATTATCATTCGATTGGTCGTCCCGAAAGCAGTCAGCAGAATATTAATCCTTAATTTCGACGCCAAAATCTGTTAGTCAAAACAATCGGCTAACGCCGAATGCGGATAAATTGTAACGAGGCCAGTTTTTATTGCCGGCTAATGCAAAGATCAGCGCCATCTTCCAGCGCCTAAGAGGTTGTGTGCCCCAACGGGTACTTGGCCTGATTTTTTGCGCCTTCGTTTTGCAAGGCTGCCTGCTTGCGGGACTGGAAAGTGTCAAGACCGAGCCGATCCTTACCTCGAGCTTTGTTCGTCCGGATGATCCGCAGGAGGAAATTGGGGCTCGCGAACATCCACTGGTGCTGGCAAAATATGGTGGCGAATACACGAACCGTGATGCCCAGAATATGCTTGCGGTCATTGTCGGCAGACTGGTTTCGGTATCCGATGACCCTGGGCGAATATACAAGGTCACTGTTCTTGATACCCCGAAAGTCAACGCGTTCGCTTTGCCGGGTGGTTATCTGTATCTGACGCGTGGACTACTTGCACTTGCCAATGATTCGTCCGAGCTTGCTGCGGTTATTGCGCATGAAATGGCCCATGTGACAGCCAACCATGCAATAATCCGGCAGGAAAAGCTTACCGGCAACCAGGTTGGCGAGGAAGTCGTCAATGAGGTGCTTGGGGATACGCTTGCAGCACGCGTCGCGCTTGCCGCGAACCAGCTTCAAATCGCAGATTTCTCCCGCGAACAGGAACTCCAGGCAGACGCAATCGGAATCCGGATGATCGGTAGGGCCGGTTATGATCCTTATGGATCAGCCCGGTTTCTTCGGACCATGCAGGCCTATCAGAATTTCAAACAGGGCAGTTCGGCCAAACTGGATGAGAACTCATTCATGTCCAGCCATCCGACCACGCCCCAGCGCATTGAACTGGCAAAACGGCATGCACGTTTCTTCGGCTCCCCTGGTATCGGGGATGCTGACAGGGATCGGTATCTGAAAGGGATTGATGGACTTCTATATGGCGATACCGCAGATGAAGGTTTTGTCCGAGGGCAGAGTTTCTCGCATTCCGGGCTTGGTATTACATTTTCAGTTCCGGATGACGCCAGAATAGATAACCAGCCGAAGGCGGTAATCATCACCGGTCCCGGAGAAGCCGCGACGCGGTTTGATGCAGCCGTGATCGGCAGATGGCAGTCACTCAAAGACTATTTGAAGAGCGGCTGGATCAACGGATTGCTGCCGGAGACGATTGGCGAGGGGGTTTCGGGTAATGGCTTGAAATTTGCCTATGCCGATGCCTTGGCGGAAGGATGGCAGTTCAGGATCAAGATCATTCAAACCGGAACGCAGGTCTATCGCTTCATCACAGCGGTTCCGGCCGGTTCGGAAGATCCGGTTGAAATTTCGGAAGCAATTACAAACAGTTTCAGGAAATTGACGGAAACCGAACGCGCCAGTCTTGCACCGCTCCGGTTGAAAGTTGTCACGGTTTCTCCGACTGACAATATTGGTACGATGGCTTCGCGGATGAAGGTCGGCAATTCCGGCTTACGGATCTTTAGTCTCATAAACGGGCTGGGGCCCGGGGCCACGCTGGAACCGGGATCAAAAGTAAAGATCGTTACCGACAGCTAGCAAAAGCTGGGAAGCCTGGACTTCGACCAAATGCGATTATTCCTGATGATCTCGTCGATTTTCAGGAAGCAAATGCGCCTGCCCATCCATTGTGCGAGCTGGTCAGCGCGGTACGCAATTTTTCCAAGGCTCGGCTTTCGATCTGGCGAACACGCTCCTTGGAAATTCCGAGTTTTCCGCCAAGCTCCTCGAGCGTCGCGCCGGATTCACTCAACCGCCTGCGTTGAATAATCAAACGTTCGCGTTCGTTGAGTACTTCCATTGCGTCGTTCAACCATTCATGCCGGCGTTCGGTGTCAATCAGGTTTTCTGCTGTGGCATCAGGTAGCGGGGCATCGTCGACCAAATAATCCTGACGCTCATTGCCGGATTCAGATTCGTCCGAAACGGTCATGTTCAAGGACATGTCTGAACCTGACAGCCTTGCATCCATCGTCGCGACATCTGCCACTGACACGCCAATCGCATCGGAAAGCTTGATGTACAGTTCATGCGAGTTGGTCGGCTCACCGGTGCTGGCGATCTTTGCCCGCAGGCGTCTCAGGTTGAAAAACAGCGATTTCTGGCTTGAAGATGTTCCGCCGCGCACAATTGACCAGTTTCTCAGGATGAAGTCCTGAATAGAGGCGCGTATCCACCAGGTTGCGTAAGTCGAAAAACGTACTTCGCGGTGCGGATCAAACCGTGCTGCAGCCTCCAGTAATCCTATGTGACCTTCCTGAATCAGGTCGCTCATTGATATCGAATATCTACGAAACTTAGCCGCGACCGAGATTACAAGTCTCATATGTGCAGATGTCAGTTTGTGGAGTGCTTCCTGATCCTGATCTTCGGACCAACGCAATGCAAGCTCATGCTCCTCATCGCGTTCCAGGTAAGGAGCGGAAATTGCCGCCCGCATCATTTTGTTTCCGGCATAGTTGTCAGTGCTCATCCAACTCATCCTTTCCGCAACACTATACGCAAGTTAGATGACGTTGGATTGGTTGTGCCGGTAACAGTTTCTCACCTCGGCGTGAATAAAAAACCCGGCACTGTGTAGTGCCGGGTCTTGGTATACGTTATCGAGCCGGAAGAATCAGGCTGCTTCAACCTGCTGATCATCTTCAGGTTTGACACCCCGTTTAGGGCCCTTCGCCAAGTTTTTCTCAATCAAAACAACCGCTTCTGTTGCGGAAATCTTATTTACGGATGAGATTTCGCGAGCCATCCGATCCAATGCCGCTTCATAAAGCTGGCGTTCCGAATAGGACTGCTCAGGCTGATTTTCCGAGCGGAACAGGTCACGAACTACCTCAGAGATCGCAATCAGATCACCGGAATTAATTTTCGCTTCGTATTCCTGGGCACGTCTGCTCCACATTGTGCGCTTTACGCGCGCACGGCCCTGAACGGTTTTCAAGGCTTTCTCGATCGCCGGAGTTTCGGATAGTTTGCGCATACCGGCGGAAACAATTTTTGCGACCGGAACGCGCAGCGTCAATTTATCCTGTTCAAATTCCACAACGAACAGTTCGAGCGTATGCCCGGCAACTTCCTGTTCTTCAATTGCGGTAATTTGGCCAACACCATGTGCCGGATAAACTATGTACTCACCGATCTTGTAACCGTGACGTTGTGTGGTTTTTTTTGGCGTTGCCATATTCTTACGCACTCCTAGTTAAACCCATACGGCTTTCAGATGCGACCGGTTGATCAATGTCAGAAAGAATTCGCATGCAAAGTCTACCATCACCCCGCCGGATAGCGCCGAAAGGGTTCCAATGCCCAAGCTTTGCTTGATCCCATCGTAAATCTTGTACTGTTCAGCAAGGCGGCAAGGACTTAGGTGGAGACTATGCCATCGGAGCTAGCAATACGGGATGGGGATCCTTCGAATTTCGTTTCTGGACGGATGTCCGATGGCCTCTTTGACCGTTACGGAACAATATAAGGTATTTTGCGGGAAAAATCAATTTCTTCCCGCAATTGCGAAGCGGTAGCAAATGACACCGCAACTGAAACAAGATCCAGCCTATATTTTCTATTGAGACTTTGCGTACCAATTGGCGAACTCTGCCAGTAGATCAGGGAAATCATCCATCGGCGGCAATGTCTTAAAGCTATGGATTGCGGGGGTCCTCGCCCAGGATAGCATTTCGCTGGTGTAAGTTTCTATAAACGGCTCATATGATTTCGCATCATCCATCAATGTCGAGCGCACATTGACCAAATCATCCAATCCGTTTGGACGTGTATACAGCCAACTCATGCAGTGTGGGCAGAAATAATGGCGGTCATCACCGTGCATTCCGCCGATTACAGGTTCTCCCTCGATGACTTCAAAACTGTTCATGGGAAACAATGAACTAAGAGAATATGCACTGGCGGTCATTTTCTGGCATCCGCGGCAATGACATGCCATCGTGATGAGCGGTGCACAGTTTGCCTGAAATTCAACCTGACCGCACCTGCAACTACCTTTGTGAACTTTCCCTGCACCAGTATTCATGACAATCCTCTCGGCAAACTGTCACTGAATTCAGTATAATAGTGGATATTGCAGCCTATTGGCTGCCAGGCACCTAGTGAAGTAGCGGTTAGTCGCCCTGACCGGGTTCGGGCGAAAAGTATTTTTCGAATTTGCCTTCCATACCGTCATAATCCTTGGAATCAGCTGCCGGTTCGCGCTTGATGGTAATGTTGGGCCACTTTTCGGCATATTCGGCGTTTATTTGCAGCCACTTATCAAGGCCCGGCTCTGTGTCCGGTTTGATCGCGTCGGCAGGACATTCCGGTTCGCAAACTCCACAGTCGATACATTCGTCCGGATGGATGACAAGCATGTTTTCACCTTCGTAGAAGCAATCCACCGGGCAAACTTCGACGCAGTCCATGTATTTGCATTTGATGCACTTGTCATCGACGATATAGGTCATTCAATCTCTCCGGATATTTTGCCGGTAAAACCGTTGCGTAGCTTGTTTGCCAAATGTCTTCAAGGTCGATTTGCTGCATGGCAGGGTGCCGACGGCAAACTAATTCCAAAATGCGGGTCCTGCTCAGATTATCTTGCCCCGCAATTCGGCTAATGCACGCCGCTGTCGCCGGTCTGGACGTTTTTGTGGAGACGGCTGTGTTCCGGTATCCTTGGGTTTTGGTGCCGGCGGCGAATGATCAACATATAATTTGGATGCCTCAGAATACGGACCACGCCGCTTACCGATCGCAACAATCTCGTAAACACAAATTTGTCTGTCCAGGGCAATTGTCAATACATCGCCTGGTTTGACTTGCCTGCTTGCAGAGACCGCTTTTTCGCGATTGATACGGACCTTGCCCGCCAGAACAAGCTTTTGCGAAAGCGAGCGCGTTTTTACGACCCTCGCATGCCAGAGCCATTTGTCTATCCGAGTTGATTTTTCAGCCATCGTCCTTTTCGAGCTGTTTTTTTAGATCCATCAATTTGGCAAAAGGTGAATCAGGGTCAATTCGTTTCTCGCGTCTTTCCGGTCGTGGTTTGCCGCCTGATCCGGACTTGGCCTTTTCCTGATGGGCACGAAACTGGTTGCCACGATTTGATTTGCCGCGTTTCTTGTTACCGGAAAAATTGCGATTGTCGGCATGTTCGCCAGCGTTCCTGTTGGCGGCTGCGCCCCTGCCGGAGCCTTGCTTCCGGAATGCAGTTCGCTCAGGTCGCGGTGTGCGCCAAATTGTGACGGTCCTGGCAATTTCGGCCTCGACGGCGCCATCCGAATCGGTATCGGCGACAACGGTCGCCTGCGTCTGTTCGCCTTCGGATGGTGTCGTGGTTTCGGTCGTCGGCGATTCGGCTTTTTGCTCTGATGGTTGCTCTACAGATTCCGATTTCGCTTCCTGCGCGGCCGCTGGCGTTTCAGACTTGATTTCTGCCGTGTTCTCGACCGGTTTGTCCGTCGCCTGGGTTGGCTTCAGTTTCTCGAACTCTTCGAGGGACTTCGTCTCGCCGCGATAACCAAGATCCTTCAGGACCTTCTCCATGTCGGCATGGGTGGCACCAAGGAATGAGAGCATTGCCGGGGTCACATAAAATGTTCGATTTCCCATGGCGCCGTCAGGTGGCGGAAGGTCGGCTCCAGTGCGCCAGGAAACTGCGGGCCGGATGAGATCTGCCAAGCGTTCCAGAATATCGATCCTCACAGCCTTGTCTCCCAAGAGACGAAAACCGCACAGGCGGTAGATTTCCGGATCGATTTCCCTATCGACCGGGAAGGATGTCCTGCCTGCGGCGGACATGTTGGGAATTTCAGTCAGCCCTGACGCATCGAGGCGATTGTTCTTTAGCCCCCAGAGCAGGCAGATCAATTCGGCCGGGCCCGGCTTGAGAAGTACCGGGACGAAAATGCTGTAGGCGCCGAAACGGACACCGTGCCGGCGAATCTTTGCCCGCATGTCCTGATCGAGGCCCTGCACTTCGGAAGAAATTTCCCGCCGGTCGACGGAACCCAGTTGTTCGACTATTCGAAATGCAACGCCGCGCGAGGTACCGGTCAGCGCTTCGTCCGCCGGCAAATCCACTAGGGGTTTCAAGACGGTTTCGATATGATTTGACACCCACCGGTCAAGCCGATGCTGAACCATGTCACGATGGTTGCCTGTGAGTTGCTCGTCGGCGAGAATTGTCACTTTTGGTTTCAGGACGTCGTCCGTGCTCGCCAGTTTCCCGACCGGCACTCCGAGCCATCTAAGCGTACCGTCGGATCCGAGCGCAAAATCTCCGTTCGGGGCAGAAGAGAGGCGTTCGGCGCGTTTGGATATTTCAGTTGCCAATGCCTTTGCCGCAGCATTAGCAGCGGCCTTGGCATCTGCGCCGGTAGCCACCGTGTCTGCCGTAAATCTGAATCCTTCCAGTTTGCCGACATGATGGCCTTCTACGACCACATCTCCTTCAGGGCTGATTTCTGCTTCCAGCATTGCATTTTCCCGCAAGCGCTTCATCAATACGCTTGTCCTTCGATCTATGAAACGTTTCGTCAAGTTCTGGTGCAGCGCATCCGATAGACGATCCTCAATGTCCCGTGTCTTCTCCTGCCAATGGACAGGATCGGCAAGCCAGCCGGCGCGATGTGAAAGATAGGTCCAGGTCCGTATATGTGCAATGCGTGCCGACAATATGTCTATGTCGCCATCGGTTCTGTCTGTACGACCAATCTGGTCGGCGAACCATTCCTCATTGATTGATCCCGAATTCACCAGATCCAGAAATATGTTTCTCAACAGCTCGGCATGCTCACCTGGCGAGATGCGCCGATAATCCGGGATCTGGCAAACATCCCAGAGCAGCTGTACTTGCGCTGAATCGCTGCATGCAGCTGCGATCGGTTCCACTTTCGAAAGGTTGTCCAATGCCACCAGATCTGCGGCAGGAAAGGACTTCATCAACATTCGTTGATCAGACGGGCGTTCAAGCGACGCCCGCAAATCGTTGATTGAAGAAAAATCCAGGTCGCGGTTCCGCCAGATCAACACCTTCACCCGATCGAAGTCATGGGTCTCCAGGCGCTGGACCAATTCGTCGGGGAACGGGTCGACCTGCCCGGTCACGCCAAAGGTACCGTCGCGAATGTGGCGTCCGGCCCGCCCGGCGATCTGCCCCATTTCCGCAGGCGTCAGATTCCGGTGGGTCAAGCCATCAAATTTTCGATCCTGGGCAAATGCGACGTGATCGACATCCAGATTGAGGCCCATGCCGATGGCGTCCGTTGCGACCAGAAAATCGATATCGCCTGATTGGTACAAGGCAACCTGAGCGTTTCTGGTGCGTGGACTCAAAGAACCAAGCACAACAGCTGCGCCACCGCGCTGACGACGGATAAGTTCGGCAATCGCGTAAACTTCATCGGCAGAAAACGCCACGATTGCGCTTCGGCGCGGCAGGCGGGTAATCTTCTTTTGCCCTGCCCAGGTAAGCATCGACATGCGTGGTCGCGTCACGATGTTGATCCCGGGCAGCAATTCATCAAGCGTGTTGCGAATTGTCTCGGCCCCGAGCAGCATCGTTTCGTCGCGGCCGCGCAAATTCATCAGCCGGTCGGTGAAAACATGTCCACGTTCCAGATCTGCAGCGAGCTGGACCTCGTCAATGGCAACAAAAGCAGCATCGGTCCGGTCCGGCATCGCCTCGACGGTGCAAACCTGATACCGGGCCTTGCCGTTGGCATTGATTTTTTCCTCACCGGTAATCAGCGCGACATTGGCAACGCCAACACGATCAGCGACCCTGCCATAGACTTCTCTTGCGAGTAGCCTGAGCGGAAGGCCGATCAGCCCGCTTTCATGCGCGGTCATGCGTTCGATTGCCAGGTGGGTCTTGCCCGTATTCGTCGGGCCAAGCACAGCGATTACGCCGAGTCCGCTGCGTTCTGAATTGGCAGTTTTGTTGGTTGTCATTTCCGAGGATATATCTCGTAGATTTGCTGTGAAAGAGGCGGAATTATATTTCCCTGTTTCCTGCGCGCAGGTTTTATATTGGTTTTACAAGGTTTTCTAGCAAATACTGCCTTTAAGGCATTTGTTCGTCTGATTGTGGTTACGAGTGGTTTACTTGGCAGAAGTGCCGAAGAAAACCGGCATTGCCGTGAACTTTCCGATCCAGGTCGGTACTTCAATACGAATGGGTGTAAACAGGCTTGAATTCTCCATGGGCGCAAGCCAGATCTCGATACCCTCATTGTCGCGCATGTAGTTGATATTTTTCTGATTTTTCTTGTGCCCGGAAACCGGTATGTAGCGCAACTGACATACAAAGGCGTCGCCTTCATATCCCTCCGTCGAGATTGTCTTGATATATTTATACTTCAATTTGATATCGAAACGTGTGTCACCGTCATAGACATTCAATACTCGATTGCAGACCGCTCGAGGGTTTTTTACGTCCTCCGGCGCTACGGGGACAATGATACTGCTTCCGGGATCAATAACGCTGCTAAGCTGCTCTTCTTCGATCTGAACCCATTTACGGCTCTTTTTCTTGCGCTTTTTCTTTTTGGGTTCGATGGAGACCGTCTTTACCGCGCCATCCTCGAATTCCATTTCAAGTGTTGATTTCTTGTTTTTCTTCTTTTTCTCTTCGATGTAGATGGCCTCATGCTGAATGGCCATTACCTTGTCACCGTTAATCAAACCGCTGCTCTTGGCCCGGCCTTTGCCGGGTGAAACCATTTCTGCAACACCAACCGTTTTCCCTGATGCAGTCATGGAATAGGTCTCGTCATTGAATTCAATTTTAAACGTAGCTTTTCCTACCGGGATTACGCCAAAGCGGACATTCCATTTTGTTTTGTGACGCGTCGTCTCCGCATTCACCGTATCCGCTAGGCCGATGGAAAATATCAAGATGCCTGCCATCGCCTTGATCAAGGCTGACACGGATTGAATCGATTGTCTGCTTAATGTCATTCTAGGTTCCGAACTCGCTTTCAGAAAAATGGGTAACATAAAGCAGTTATCGCAGCCTAGCTGAACAGAATGTGAAGCACGTCCAGGTGTTTTGATTTCTGTCGCAAGCTTTGGCTTGACGCAGTAATGCCAAATCACTATAGACACGTGACTTTCCCGGAGGTCCGAGCCGCGCGGGCCTGGCTATTAACCGCCAGCCAAGCAGTTCTTATTTGCCTTAATGGTTTGACGGCAAGAAGCTAGGTTGAACCTGTGGCGATTTAGCGGCAATCGACCGGAGCCGGAACCAAAGATTTACAAGGAAGAAGATATGTCCAGGCGTTGTGAATTAACCGGTAAAGCGGTTCTGTCAGGCAATAATGTTAGCCATGCGAACAATAAAACTCGTCGCCGGTTTTTACCAAATCTGGTGAATGTCACGCTGATGAGCGAAGCCATGAACCAGCGGGTACGCATGCGGATTAGCGCTAATGCTCTGCGCTCCGTCGAACATCGCGGTGGCCTGGATGCGTTCCTGGCGAAAGCCCCAAATAGTGATTTGTCACCGCGCGCGCGCTTGTTGAAGAAGCAGATCGAGAAGAAGCAGGCCGAAGCTTCTACTGCCTGACAAACTGCGGCCGATATTAGGATTTCAATAGAACGCGGTCTCCCGGGATCAAGCGACTTCCCAGGTGACCGAATGAATTGCGGCTGGTGCCATCACCCAGGATAAAAAAATGGAATCGTTGAAAAAGACAATGCCGTTTATCGTGGCCATGGCAGTCGTTGTCGTTGCCTCGAACATTCTCGTTACCTATCCCTTCAACTATTTCGGGCTAGGGAATCTGCTGACCTGGGGTGCGTTTACCTATCCAATCGCGTTTCTAGTCAATGATCTGACAAATAGGCGTTTTGGCCTGAAGAGTGCCCGCCTTGTCGTCTATGCCGGATTTTTTCTGGCGGTCATTCTCTCGATAATGCTTGCGTCACCACGGATCGCAATCGCTTCGGGAACAGCGTTCCTGTGCGCACAATTGTTTGACGCAACAATATTCGACCGGCTACGTGCATTGAGCTGGTGGAAGGCGCCATTCATTTCTACAGTTGCCGGATCGGCACTTGATACGGTGCTGTTTTTCTCGCTCGCATTTTCCGCACAATTTGCGGTACTGGACACGATCACCGGTGCCGAAGATGGTTCTCTTGCCTTCCCGGTGGCATTCATGGGCACCGAAGTTCCGTTGTGGATGTCACTGGCATTTGGCGATTTCTGGGTGAAGATCGCCACTGGCGTAGCAATGTTGCTGCCATATGGAATTTTGATGAACAGGTTGCGTCCGGCCCGCGCCGTCTAGTTCATGGCAAGTATTGGAATTCCAGGATAAGCGTGTTTTGCAGCACCGAAAAATTGTCGTCTGATACCAATGTCAGGAACGTATCGGCGTTCTCGTCGATGGTAATGTCGAGTGACTCAAAATTATCGATTCTGAAATTCGTGTCTGCCTCAAGAATGATATCGCCGTAGAGAACGGCACCGGGCATGATCGTTTCTCCGGGAATTTGGCGCAGCCGGATTTCGGTTCCGCTAAATGCGCTGTGAAACCGTTCCAGGATAATCAGATCACCATTTGGAAGAAAGTCAGCGTCTGTAATCCCAAATTCACTGATCCGGGCAATAGACAATTCGGCAATATCATCACCAGATAGCAAGAATGCACGGTGATTTCCCTCTGAACTCAGGCTTTCTTCCGTTATTGCAATAAATTCGAAATCCTTCCGGTTGGGTGGTGACCGGGCCAGTGCTTCCAGCCCCTTATTGTTGGCCAAACGTAGTAATCTTACCTTTGGGAACACTGAATCCGGGTCGCCGGAAATTCTCCCATTGGCCAGAATGTATGAATTAATCCGGTTATTGTTTTCAAAAGCCACATAAGCGCTATCTCCCGCCAGTTCGAGGGCTTCGGCGTCTGAATCCCGTTTCCTGGTAAACAGGTTGCCATCCGGGTCAGGCAGCAAAGCAATATCGGCGAGAAGCACATCATCAAGGGCCCCGGCAACATCACGTTTGAAAGCACCGTTGATGGTATATCCCTTATCGGTCACTGCAATGAAATTGGATCGGTCCGGGAAGAACCGAAACCCTGAAATTCCACCAAACTGGCGATTGTCCGATGTCAGTTCCAGGCCGCCGATGAATTTCAGGCGGCCATAATCATCTTTGGGTTCGCCCAGCTTGAAATTCAGGATTTTGGCTGCAGTGATTCCGATCGGAACCGGATCCTTGGCCAGCGCTATAGAGAATGAGACCAGCAACAATGCAAACACTACTGCGCCTTTGGCGAAGTTTACGCTTACGACATTTTCAAGTCGTGTCTGCAATTTTGCTATCTCAACCTGTTTTGGCCAATCTACGTTTTCCCGCCGCTTGTTTTTTCTCCTGAGAAACTTCATCGAACAGAGATGCCAGTTGCTCAGTCATTGCACCCGCCAGCTCTTCGGCATCGACGATGGTGACCGCCCGGTCATAATACCGCGTTACATCATGTCCGATCCCGATTGCGAGCAATTCCACCGGTGAATAGGTTTCAATATCCGAGATGACATGACGCAGATGCCGTTCCAAATAATTCCCCGGATTAACCGATAGTGTCGAATCGTCAACGGGTGCACCATCAGATATCATCATTAAAATTCGGCGATGTTCTGACCGTGCCATCAGGCGTGAATGTGCCCATAACAGCGCCTCGCCGTCTATGTTTTCCTTCAGCAGGCCTTCTCGCATCATCAGACCAAGGTTACGCCGTGACCGGCGCCAGGGTGCGTCCGCGCTCTTGTAGATGATGTGCCGCAGGTCGTTCAGCCGGCCGGGGGAGGGTGGTTTGTTGGCTCGCAACCATTTTTCCCTTGCCTGACCACCCTTCCATGCTCGTGTGGTAAAGCCGAGAATTTCGACCTTTACGCCGCACCGTTCCAGCGTTCGTGCCAATATGTCGGCACAGGTTGCAGCCACGGTAATCGGCCTGCCCCGCATGGAACCAGAGTTATCCAGCAGCAGCGTGACAACGGTATCACGGAACACGGTGTCTCGTTCCATTTTGAACGAAAGCGGCGTTGTTGGATCGATTATGATCCGTGACAGCCGTGCAGTATCCAGATAGCCCTCTTCGAGGTCGAAATCCCAGGATCTGTTCTGCTTTGCCATCAGGCGGCGCTGCAGGCGGTTTGCCAGTCTGCCTACCACGCCCTGCAAGTGAGCCAGCTGTTTGTCGAGAAAGCTGCGAAGCCTTTCCAGTTCGGTTTCATCACAAAGCTCTTCGGCAAGGACCACCTCGTCGAATTCAGTGGAGAAGACCTTGTAGTCGCTTTCGGGCGGTAATTGAGAAAATGGCAGTTCCGGTCGATAGGCTTCACCGGGTTGTTCGGTGTCATTCTCATCATCTTCCAGAAATTCATCGCCATCGACTTCGGTGGCTTCAGATTCGCCCTGCTGCTGATCATCGGAATCGGATTCTGCGTCTTCAGGCTGACTCTCATCCTGGCCGGTAGACTCTTCGTTCTGTCTCTGAGAATCCTCAGTTTCTCCGTCCGTGTCTGAATCATTGTCATCTTCAGAATCATCAGGTTCGGAATCTCCGAGTTCGTCGCCCATGTCGAGGGCTCGGATCAATTCTCGGACGGCATGTGCAAATGCGGCCTGGTCTTCCAGATCCGCATCCAGCGCATCGATATTCTTGCCGGCTTTCTGTTCGATGAATTCTCGCCACAGATTGACGATGTTCTGGGCACTTTCGGGTGGCTCCCGACCCGTCAATTTTTCGCGTACCACCATGGCAACTGCGTCTTCCAGGGGCACATCGGCACGGTCGACTGCGGACGGAAAATTGGTTTTTGAATATTTGTCCTCATGCATGACTGCCAGATTGTCGGACACGCCCGGCATTTGCAGCGAACCAATTGCCTCGATACGGGCTTGCTCCACTGCATCATAAACTGCTCTGGCATTATCACCGGTCGGCGAAAGCCTGGCATGCACCTGGGTATCGTGGCATGCCTTGCGTAGCGCCATTGCGTCGCCGGTTCCCCGCAAGACCGACAATTGCTGTCTCGACATCTTACGGCCGGGCTCGGGCAGGCGGACTTCCTCGCCGACCATTGCCGGCTTGTCGGTCGTATAGCTTATCTGCAGTTGCGAGTCGCCAGAAATTGCGCGCACGCAATTGGCTACCGCCTGTTTTAGCGGCTCAAAATCAGGAACACCGACTGACCGGTTCCTGCTGTTGCTTCCTGCTCCGCTGCCTGTTGCCATTGATACAATTCTTCATGCTTGTTTGTCCGGCATCACGCCAAAACCAGATTGGCAGTCGATTCTGCGATCTCCTCACCAAATGCACGCTGATAGAATTCGGCCACGGTAATTCGTTCCAACTCATCGCACTTGTTGAGGAACGTCACCTGAAAGGCAAAACCCAAATCACCGAAAATTTCGGTGTTTTCCGCCCAGGTAATCACCGTACGAGGGCTCATCACGGTGGAAAGATCGCCTGCCATGAATGCGTTACGCGTCAGATCGGCAACCCGGACCATTTTTGAAATCTGATCCCTGCCCTTTTCCGTGTCAAAAGACTTAACCTTGGCCAGGACGATGTCTACCTCATTGTCATGTGGCAGGTAGTTCAGTGTTACCACCATTGACCAGCGGTCCATCTGGGCTTGGTTGATTTGCTGTGTGCCGTGATAGAGCCCCGTCGTATCGCCAAGACCGATGGTGTTTGCGGTGGCGAACAGTCTGAAGGCCGGATGGGGACGGATAACCCGGCTTTGATCCATCAATGTCAGCCTGCCTGAAGATTCCAGGACACGCTGAATGACAAACATGACATCGGGTCTACCCGCATCATATTCATCAAAAACCAGAGCGATGTTGTTCTGATAGGCCCAGGGCAGGATGCCGTCCTTGAATTCGGTTATCTGCATACCGTCCTTGAGTACGATGGCATCTTTGCCGACCAGGTCGATACGGCTTACATGGCTGTCGAGGTTGATGCGCACGCACGGCCATTTCAGACGCGCTGCAACCTGCTCGATATGCGTCGATTTTCCGGTTCCGTGATAGCCGGACACCAGGACCCGGCGGTTATGGGAGAATCCCGCCAGAATTGCCAGTGTCGTTTCGCGGTCAAACAGGTAATCGGGATCAAAATCCGGAACGTGTTCGCTGAGATTTGAAAATGCCGGAACCATCAGATCCGAATCGATATTGAATTCTTTCCGGACCGAAACTTCGGTATCCGGCATGCCCTCTGTCATCCCCAAATCCTCCGGTGATGTTGTGGGTGGCTGGTTTCTTTAGCATCTGATTGGATTAACAGAAACCAGCTTGTCTCAGATATTTGTAGGCCTGAATAATTTGACGCAGCTTTTCTTCGGAGCTGCGATCTCCGCCATTTGCATCAGGATGGTGGCGTTTGACAAGTTCTTTATAGCGCGTCTTGATATCGTCCGCATTTGCTGTGGGCGGCAAACCAAGCTGATCCAGGGACTTTTTTTCGAGTGTCCGCAATTTCCTGACGCGCTGTGTTCCGCCAGTACGTGCGCCGCCGGGACCAAGCCGAGCCCTGATCCTGGCAGCTGTCGGATCCTTGGGGCCGGGCTCATTGACATAACCATCAGCGCCTGACTTGTTTACACCCATTGTCCATGTAGGTCGGTGTCCGGTCAGGGAATCCTTATGATATTTCGCGATTGAATCGTCATCGAGACCGGAAAAGTAATTATATGTCTTGTTGTACTCGCGTACGTGATCAATGCAGAAATTGAGATATTGTCCTTCACGATCGCGTCCCATCGGTGCGCGATGGGTGGCCGGTTTGTCGCAACCGTCCCACTGACAGACACCGGTAACAGTCTCCGTCTTCTTTTTTTTACCTTTATCTATTCGAATCTTGTCGAAGTATTTTGATTTGAAGTCCATGGGCCAATTATGATGCTAGATCGCGATAGGAACAAGAATTGACTTTTGGGTGAATGCTCCCCAAAAGGATCGATTGATTTGTTTCTGGATTTTGAAGTACCCGAAAGCACATAATGATGGCTACAAATGGGTACAACCAGTCGACAAGATTTTGATGGAGCCAAGATGGGTTTTTCAACAAGTTTGCATGAGAAACTGGAAACTGCCTTGAAGCCGCAGAAATTGGAAATCATCAATGAGAGCCATTTACATGCCGGCCATCAGGAAAGTTTTGACGGCACCGGCGAGACCCATTTGCGGGTAAGGGTCGTGTCGAGCATTTTTGAAAAAATGAGCCGGCTTGAGCGGCATCGCACCATCAATTCGCTTGCTGCAGACGAGATCGAGGCCGGACTGCACGCACTGGCGATAGAAGCATTGACACCTGAAGAACACGCCAAATAGCCAACTGACGTGAAGCCGGTTCCATTACCGAACCCGCAATTTGGTAAGCCGGTTTTTTTCGCGGCTTATTACGACAAATCGCTTGCCATAGAATGTGAATGCCTGCTTTTCGTCCGGGATTGTCTGTGCCTCATGAATGACAAGGCCGGCTATAGTGGTTGCCTCTTCATCGGGTAGATCCCAATCCATTGCCCGGTTCAGATCTCGAATGGGTACTGCGCCATCGACAATGACAGATCCGTCACCCTGAATCTGCACGCCGCTGACTTCAACATCATGCTCATCAGCGATTTCGCCAACAATCTCCTCGAGAATATCCTCCAGTGTAACCAGACCCTGGACTTCTCCATATTCATCGACGACAAGTGCGATATGCTCCTTGCGTCTCAGAAACGCATTCAACTGATCTTTCAGTGAGGTAGTCTCCGGAATGAACCAAGGTTTGGCCGCTAGTTTCATCAGATCGAACTTCGACGAATCTTCGTGGTTGCCGATAAAGCGAAGTACGTCCTTGGCGTGAATCATTCCGACAATATTCTCGGCCTCATTCTTCCACACTGGCATGCGGGTATACGGGCTTTCCAATATTTGCCGGATGGCCTCGGGCGCCGGATCATCGCAATTGATTGACAGCATCTTCGTGCGGTGGATCATGATGTCGGAGACTTCCAGCTCGTGCAAATCCAGAATACCGCCAAGACGGTAGCGGTCATCCTTGATGACCGATCCATCCCGGGCGAGGACCTCCACCGCGCCTCGAATCTCCTCATGGGCAGACAAGAGCGGAAGGGTTCGATCCAGATGGACACCGAATACTCTCAGTATGCCCCGTACAAGAAAAGTTGTGACTGCCGTAAACGGTGCAAAGATGTAAACAATGAACCGCACCACCGGTGCGACGGTAACCGCAAATCGATCTGCATTTGCGATTGCCCAGGATTTGGGCATGACTTCTGCAAAAATGACCACAATTACGGTCATGACGATAGTGGCAATTGCGACACCGGAGACGCCGAAGAGCTGGATAAACAGGCTGGTTGCCAGGGCTGACGCAAAAATGTTGACCAGATTATTGCCAATCAACAGCGCTCCGATGAGCGTGTCGCGTTTTTCGATCAGCGAATTGACGATGCCCGCTCGATGATCGCCGTTTTTTTCAAGGCTGTGCATTCTGGCCCTGGAGACAGCGGTCAAGGCGGTCTCCGAACCGGAAAAGAAACCGGAAAAGACGATCAAAACCAAGATGATCCCCAGCATTATCCAAAGATCGGTAGTCATGACGATAATTTATCTCCCAAGAAACTCTCGACGGCATCACTCGGCACATCATTTGCGATATATGACTGCCCAAGCCCTTTAGTAAGTATGAATGTCAGCTTTCCCTGGCTTACTTTCTTGTCCTGGGCAATGATTGCGCCCAATTGCTTTGCGCCGGGAAGATCTCCTTTAATATCAGACATCCGTGTTGGCAGTTTGCGGGCCAATAGGTGTGAACGTACCCTCTCGACACTGTCTGCATCGCATATATTCAGGCGGTTGGAAAATTCGTGTGCCAACATAATGCCTATTGCGACAGCTTCCCCATGCACCAGACGACTGCTGTCATATTCCACCGCTGCTTCAAGGGCATGTCCGAAAGTGTGGCCCAGGTTCAGAAGCGCGCGTTTGCCTTGTTCGCGTTCGTCTTCGGCAACGATCCGGGCCTTTGATTCGCAACTTACGGCGATTGCGCGCGCAAGTGCCGGGCCGAAGTTGAAGATTTCATCTGCATTTTCATCGAGCCAATTGAAAAATTCCGGGTCGTCGATGAGGCCGTATTTGACGACCTCCGCGTAACCGGCGCGAAACTCGCGTTCTGGAAGGGTTCTCAAAAGATCCGTATCGGCCAGCACCAATATCGGCTGATGAAATGCCCCGATGAGATTCTTGCCGTGGCTGGTATTGATCCCGGTTTTACCGCCAACGGAAGAATCAACCTGCGCCAGCAAGCTCGTCGGTATCTGAACGAAATCGATGCCCCGGCGGAATATGGCCGCCGCAAATCCCGCCAGGTCTCCGACAACGCCACCGCCAAGAGCGATCAGCAAATCGTTTCGCTCAAGCTTCAAGTCGAGCATTGAGTCAGTGACAGAAATCAGAGTAGGAAATGATTTCGAAGGCTCGCCTGCGTCGACACGTATAGTATCATGGGAAATTCCGGCTTGCGCTAGTGATTTGCGAAGTGTCTCGCCGTGCACGGCGTCAACATTCTTGTCGCTGACAATAACCGCCCTGGCGCCGGGGCGCATATCGGCAATAATTTCACCCGTTGACGCCAAAAGACCGCTGCCGATGTGAATCGGATAGCTTCTTTCTGCCAATTCAACGTTGATTTGTAGTGTCATTGCTCTACTCGACTGGCCAGTTGTTCGGCGTGCTGATCAAGCCACTTCTTCAGGCTGCGCATTACCGCATTTGCGGTATCGTTCTTGGAATTGCGGGACGATTCCACATGAATATCAGCCAGGCTGTAAATTGGCGTTCGTGTCTCGAGCAATTCTTCCATTCTGGCTCTAGGGTTTGCATCCTTGAGCAAAGGACGGCTATTTGGCCGGCGCAGAACACGGCTCATCAACAAGTCCAGATCGGCTTTCAGCCAAACCGAAATTCCATTTTCCTTGATCAGCTGTCTCGTTTCATCGTTTATGAATGCGCCGCCTCCCAAGGACAATACGGCTGGTCCATCAGTCAGTAGACGTGAAACCACACGGTTTTCACCTTTTCGAAAATATTCTTCACCAAACTGCTCGAAAATATCGGGTATCGACATTCCGGCTGCTGCAACGATTTCCTCATCCGCATCGTGATAGGGTAGCTCAAGCGCTTGGGAGACGAGCCTGCCGATTGCAGATTTCCCGCAGCCCATCATCCCAACAAATACAATCGAATGGTTCTGAAGCCGAGGTACAATTGACTGGTTCAGTTTGTTATTACCCATAGTCCTGGCTTCGTCTCTCCATCAAAAAGCGGATGAAATGACATCTATCCACTTTGGAATTCCGTTCCATACCATAGGAAGGTTTGCGTCAAGTCCCTGCGGGCAAGATGATATTCGGTAATTCCGGATAAACCGTAAATTGCCGACTTGCCATTTAGTGTCGGTTTTTTATAAAACAAAGCCAGGGGCTACGAACCCTGAAGGGAAACCAAATGCCCAGTCTGATCCGGTTTATTGTTGTTTGCGGAATTCTCGCCGGACTGGTGTATGGCGCGATGTTTGCGCTGGCGACTTTTGTCGAACCCAATCCGCGTGAGATGAGTTTGAGAATACCCGCGGCCAAGCTAAATCGTTGAGTTTGCGCCGTTATACCGGAATGACGCCTCTTGCAACATATTCATCTGATTGAATCGTTTCTCGAAATGCTCAGCGCAGAACGTGGCGCAGCAGAAAACACGCTTTCTGCGTATGAACGGGACCTTTCCTCCTATGCGGAACATCTTTCCGGCCGAGGCCATGATTTTCTGAAAGCATCGGCTGATGATATTCGCGACTATCTTTCCGGCCTTGAACGCTCGTCCATGGCGCCATCAACCCAGGCTAGGCATTTGTCCGCGATTCGCCAGTTTCACAAATTCCTTTTTGCCGAAGGCATTCGAGGTGACGATCCGACGGGCCCAATCTCCAATCCGCGTCTCGGCAGACCACTCCCGAAGGTAATGTCCATCGAGGAGGTCAGCAGATTGCTCGAACTCGCGGAATCCGAAGCGCTGAGCGCAAAAGACACTGATGCTGCGATTGTAAGAGCCAAACGGCTCTATGCGCTCATCGAGATCCTGTATGCCTCCGGGATGCGTGTCAGTGAATTGGTTTCGTTACCGGCTAATGTCGCGAGGCACGGTCAACGCTTTCTTTCGATTTCGGGAAAAGGCAATAAAGAGCGTCTGGTACCCTTGTCAAAGCCTGCATTGGCGGCGCTCGGAGATTGGTTGAAACTAAAAAAGACTCATAAGAAATATTCTGATTCACCCTACCTGTTTCCCGCAGGATCTGCGTCCGGCCATCTTACCCGGCAAGCATTTGCCAGGGATCTAAAACGTCTAGCGGCAAGAGCGCATATTGATCCGGCTCGTTTGTCTCCCCATGTATTGCGCCACGCTTTTGCGAGTCATCTCCTCGCGAATGGTGCAGATCTGAGGGTAGTTCAGCAATTGCTTGGTCATTCGGACATATCCACAACGCAGATTTACACCCATGTACTGGAAGAACGTTTGAAAAAACTGGTCACGGACCATCATCCCCTCGGAAAGGTGTCGCAAAATCGGGCATGATGTGCATTGGATTGCCCAGTGATTGTTGCCCCACTTGCTGATGTTGAAACAAAGTTTGCAAAGCTTGACATTGAAACCGCCAAAAGCCAGTGTGCCCGCGATTTCCGGTCGGTTTCACCGTCCTTGGGGACACTTGTCGTTCTCCATATTTCATCAGGCAATTCATGCGTAGTTATCTTGAGTTCGAAAAACCGGTGGCTGATCTTGAGGGCCGCGCCCATGAGTTGCGCAGCATGGCTCAGCAGGACAAGAATGTCGATCTGAGCCAGGAAATCGAGCGTTTGGAAGCCAAGGCGCGCGATACGCTTGCTGATCTGTATTCAAAGCTCACACCCTGGCACAAAACCCAGGTGGCCCGTCATCCCGACAGGCCGCATTTCAAGGATTACCTCTCGGCATTCATTACGGAATTCACGCCATTGGCGGGCGACCGGTATTTTGCCGAGGATTACGCGGTTATTGCCGGATTAGGTAGGTTCGATGGCGAATCAGTGGCTGTCATCGGTCAGGAAAAGGGATCGGACACCGAATCCAGGTTGAAGCATAATTTTGGCATGGCGCGTCCCGAGGGGTACCGCAAAGCGGTTCGGATAATGGAGTTAGCCGACAGATTTTCGATCCCGTTGATCACCCTGGTCGATACCGCAGGTGCCTATCCGGGGGTGGGCGCGGAGGAGCGTGGGCAGGCCGAAGCGATTGCTCGCTCAACGGAGATGTCGCTCAGGATCGGAGTGCCGATGATCTCCGTAATCATTGGTGAAGGTGGGTCAGGCGGTGCTATTGCGATAGCAACTGCCAACCGGGTCAACATGCTGGAACATGCAATCTATAGCGTGATTTCGCCGGAAGCTGGTGCATCCATCCTTTGGCGTGATGCGACTCGGGCGCAGGATGTCGCAACCGCAATGAAAATCACCGCGCAGGACCTCAAAGAACTGGGCGTCATTGACGAGATAATTGCCGAACCGGTCGGGGGCGCACATCGTGGCCGCGAGGAAGTCATGGAAGCGACAGCGTCGATTATACGTTCGGATCTAAAGGAATTGTCAGGTTTGAGCCCCGAAGAACTGCGAACTCAGCGCAGAAACAAGTTTCTGGCGATTGGCCGCACTATTAGCTGATTCCGAACTACCCTATCAGGCCCGAAATCGAAGCAAATATTCCGCGATCAGTACCCGGATTCCCCGAGTCTGGAGTCAGGCTTCAAATTTGGTCGAATTCGGGCTAAAATCCACAATTACCTTTTTGTGATCCATTCGGGTGTATAATTGTAACCCAAATAGCGCCATAAAGTGGTAAGCTTTGCGCTAAATTTGGAATTTGTGTAAGGCAGCAACGTAGGCAAAATTGCGAGCTGTGTAGGGCGTGCAGGCGGAATTTTCAGGACGATGAAGAAATCTCGACACCTATTGAAAGCGAGTGTTTTGGTTCTCGCATTGGCTGCCGCCGGGTGCCAGGGTGGTGTGAGCGAGTATTTTCCGAAAGCTGAAATGCCTGTTCCCGCAGAACTGGTCGAAGTGATGGAGACCAAGGGCATGAGCCTCCAGTCGCCGATCATGATCCGGGTCTTCAAGGAAGAAAACGTCGCCGAGGTTTGGAAGAAGACCGATACTGCCCGATATGACAAGCTGGCGGAGTATGAAATCTGCAAATGGTCGGGCAAGCTAGGGCCCAAATTCAAGGAAGGTGACCGCCAGGCACCGGAAGGTTTTTATACGATCAAGCCCTGGCAGATGAATCCAAAATCCGAGTATTACCTGGCATTCAATCTCGGGTTTCCCAATGCATATGATCGTGCGCACAAGCGTACGGGCTCGCATCTGATGATGCATGGAGCCTGTTCGTCAGCGGGTTGCTATTCCATGACCGATGAAAATATCGGTGTGATTTTTGCCCTGGCGCGTGACGCCTTCGATGGTGGCCAGGAAGACTTTCAGGTTCAGGCCTTCCCATTTCGGATGACGCCCGAAAACATGGCGCGCCACAAGGAAGACGAACATTTCGAATTCTGGAAAATGCTCAAAGAAGGGTATGACCATTTCGAAATCACACGAATTCCGCCGAAGGTAGATGTCTGCGACAAGCGGTATGTCTTCAATCAGGAAGCGGAGGAGGGCAAGGTGTTCAAGGCGACCGATGCCTGTCCGCCAATGGCAATGCCCGACAGTCTGTCCCTTGCCTATTCGGAAAAACTGTCAAAAGACGAGGAAGTTTTCCGGCAGGTTCTGAAAAAGCAGAATATCCGCGCGGCCTGGAAGGGTGAAGAAGTTGCGCCGGCTGAGGAAATCAAGGAAGCGTCGCTGGCGACTGATCCAACCGCGCCGGGTGTGACCGCACCGGTCACCATAGATGGCGAGCGGGTAATTACCGACTATCCCGGTGGTGTTCCCATCCCGACAAAACCGGACCGGCCGGAACCGGTTGCAGAACCAAAGTCTTCAGGGTTCTTGAGCTGGTTGCGCGGCAAGAGCTAACCGGCCGTACCGATATTCGGTCAACCCAGCTCGTTAAATTTCCAGATCCCACCAATTACGTGAATTTGCCGTGGCAATGCTTGTATTTTTTGCCCGAGCCGCAGGGGCAAAGCTCGTTTCGGCCAACCTTGCCCCAGGTTTCAGGATTGTTTGGATCCCGGTCCTCAGGTGCGACCTGATTGTTAGTGATTGGAGCGAAAGCCTGCGCAGTTGCACCGGCATCAGCGTCGCCGTCCATCGCTGCGGCTGAAGGATGGCTGGCCTCCATTTCCAGTTGCTCGGGTTCCGGCTCTTCTGCTGCTTGCTGAACAACCTCGACACGCATCATCTGTGCTGTGACCGCCTGGCGCATATTGGCAAGCAGGCTTTGAAACAACTCAAAACTTTCCGATTTATACTCGTTCAGCGGATCGCGCTGTGCATAGCCCCGGAACCCGACGACATTACGCAAGTGATCCAGGTTGACCAGGTGCTCGCGCCACAGATGGTCGAGCGTCTGCAACACAATTGATTTTTGAACATATTTTGTAATTTCAGGTCCGAAGCGATCGGCGCGTTCCTTGGCGGCCTTGTCGGCGTGTTCTGTCAGGCGCTCGCGCATTCCCTCATTGTCGAACCCTTCTTCGGCGGCCCATTCCACGACAGGTAAATCGAGGTTCAAGAACTGGGTTGTCTGCTCCTTCAGTCCTTCAACATCCCATTGTTCGGAATATGCCTTTTCCGGCATGTTCTTTTCGACAATGTCCTCGATAACCTCATGGCGCATGTCATCGACAATTTCGTCGATATCCTCGCCTTTCATCAAATCAATGCGCTGCTCAAAGATCACCTTACGCTGATCATTCATGACGTCATCGAATTTCAGCAGGTTTTTTCGGATATCGAAGTTGCGGGCTTCCACTTTCTTCTGGGCTTTTTCAAGCGCCTTGTTGATCCAGGGATGGACGATCGCCTCGTCTTCCTGCAATCCCAACTTCTGCAGCATGCCATCCATTCTTTCTGACCCGAAGATACGCATCAGGTCGTCCTGCAGGGACAAGAAGAATTTTGAATGACCCGGATCGCCCTGACGACCAGAACGTCCGCGAAGCTGATTGTCGATCCGACGGCTCTCGTGGCGCTCGGTGCCAATGACATAAAGCCCGCCAGCTTCCAAAGCCTTTGCTTTCAAATCGGCAATCTCGGCAAGGATTTTTGCTTCCTTTTCATCATACTTCTTGCCGGGTTTGACATCAGCCAATTCGTGCTCGACGCGCATGTCGGCATTGCCGCCAAGCTGGATATCGGTACCGCGTCCGGCCATGTTGGTGGCAATGGTAATGGCCCCAGGAACGCCTGCCTGGGCGATGATGAAGGCTTCCTGTTCATGGTACCGGGCGTTCAGAACCTGAAAATCCTTAATACCGTCCTTCCTCAGCCGTTCGGCGAGCATCTCGGACTTCTCAATTGAGGTGGTGCCGACGAGAACAGGTTGGTTCCTTTCCCGACACTCGCGAATGAGGTGGACGATGGCACGGAATTTTTCCTCCGCGGTTCGATACACCTCGTCGTCGTCGTCAATTCTGGCAACGGCAACGTTTGTCGGGATGTCGACGACCTCGAGACCGTAAATATCCATGAATTCCTCGGCTTCGGTCATTGCCGTACCCGTCATGCCTGCAAGCTTGTCGTAGAGCCGGAAGTAGTTTTGGAATGTGATTGATGCGAAGGTCTGGTTCTCGGGCTGGATCGTGACGCCTTCCTTGGCTTCCAGTGCCTGGTGCTGACCTTCCGAATACCGCCGGCCCGGCATCATCCTGCCGGTGAACTCGTCGATGATGACAATTTCGTCGTTGCGGACGATATAGTCCTTGTCCTTCTGGAAGAGCTTGTGGGCCTTCAATGCGTTGTTGATGTGATGGACGACGGCGACGTTTTCCACATCGTAAAGGGAATCACCCTTGAGTAGGCCCGCCTCGCGCAACCGTTCCTCCAGTTTCTCATTGCCGTCATCGGTGAAGGTTACCGAACGTTGTTTTTCATCGAGTTCATAATCGGCCTCGTCAATTCCGGGGATGAAGTCATTAATCGTCACATACAGGTCCGACTTGTCGTCGATCGGTCCGGAAATGATCAGCGGGGTTCGGGCCTCGTCCACGAGAATGGAATCGACCTCATCGACGATGGCGTAGTTATGACCGCGCTGGACCATTGATTCGAGATCGAACTTCATGTTGTCGCGCAGGTAATCAAATCCGAATTCGTTGTTTGTGCCGTAGGTGATGTCGCAAGCATAGGCTTCGCGGCGAGCGTCATCTTCGATGCCATGAACAATGACACCTGTGGTCAGACCCAGGAAGGAATAGATTTTCCCCATCCATTCCGCGTCGCGCTTTGCCAGATAGTCGTTGACGGTGACGACATGCGTGCCTTTGCCTTCCAGCGCGTTCAAATATACCGGCAGCGTTGCGACCAGCGTCTTGCCTTCGCCGGTGCGCATTTCCGAGATTTTCCCTTCATGCAAAATCATGCCGCCGATCAGCTGGACATCAAAATGACGCATGCCAAGGGCCCGCTTTGATGCTTCGCGAACGACCGCAAATGCGGGTTCAAGGATGTCATCCAGCTTCGTGCCTTCGGCCAGCTGCTCTCGGAAAAATTCCGTTTTGGCGCGCAGCTCATCATCGGAAAGCGCTTCCATTTCGCTTTCGAGCGCGTTGATTGCATCAACCCTCGGCTGAAGCGCCTTGATCTGGCGATCATTTGCTGAGCCGAGAACCTTACGTGCGATGCCACTAAATATGCCCATTGAGGCCTCTTATTCTTTTGCTCATGTACCAAAGAGCGAGATATCAGACAGGTCGAGCCGTTGATGAAGCTGCCAGATTGTAAACTTATTGTTTTGTAATGAGCAGGATCAGTTCTGGACGCCGGGTTTCAGGACAGATAAGAGGGGGCAAAAGGGTTGTCAACGCCATCAAGGGACGCATCTAATCAAGTCTTCGCGTCTTAATTAATGCGATCGACCGCCATACTGGGAATTCTGACACTGTAAAGGGAACAGAAATGAAGTATTTTGGCCAAAGCCAGGGGATCAAGAAAATCCTCAAAACTACGACCGTCGTCGCATTTTCGATTTGCATGACGACCATGACATTTCAAAGCGCTCAGGCGCAGCAATCTGTTATTGCAAAGATAGACGGTGTGGACATTACCGAGCAGGATCTTGCATTTGCCGAAGGTGATCTCGCCACCCAGTTCAGGCAGGTTCCCGAAGCACAGCGCAAGGCTGCCATTTTGAACGCGCTGATCGACATCAAGGTCCTTGCAAAAGCGGCCGAAGCTGCAGGCATGGCAGAGGACGATGCGTTCAAATCACGGATGCAGTTTCTGCGGGATCGTGCCCTTCACAATAGTTATTTCCAGAAGAATGCGCTTGAAGCGGTGACCGATGAGGAAGTGCGCGAGCGGTATGACAAGGAAGTCGCCGCCATGGAGAAAACGGAAGAAGTACGTGCGCGTCATATTCTGGTAAAGACCGAGGAAGAAGCCCAGCAAATCATCAAGGATATCGAGGCGGGCGGTGATTTTGCCGAAATTGCCAAGGAAAAGTCGACTGGTCCCAGCGGACCCCAAGGCGGTGATTTGGGCTTTTTCGCCAAAGGTCAGATGGTTCCGGAATTTGACACTGTCGTATTTGGACTGGCAGACGGCGAGCTGGGCACGGAGCCGGTAAAGACCCAGTTTGGCTGGCATGTGATCAAGCGCGAGGAAAGCCGCGTGCAGGAACCTCCGGCATTTGATGCCGCCAAGGATGCCGTTCGGCAGATTGTGCTGCGGGAAAAATATGCCAATCTCATCAAGGATTCCCGCGCTGACGTAGAAATCGAGGTAGTCGACGAAGACCTGAAAAAACAGCTCGAAGGTATCGTGCCCGCGCAATGAGGGTGCGCTGTCTGACCTGACATGCATACCAAGAAATCGCCTCTTGCTCCTGAAACCTATCCAGACATGCCGGAAATTCCCGGCGTCCGGATAGGAAGCATTGAGGCTGGAATCAAATATCAGGGCAAACGTGATCTGACAGCATTCTTGTTTGACAAGCCGGCCCAGGTGGCGGGCGTGTTGACCCGGTCAAAGTGCCCGTCTGCTCCAATTGATTGGTGTCGCAAGATGCTGCCGGCTGGCAAAGCGCGTTGCCTGATCGTAAATTCCGGCAATGCGAATGCCTTTACCGGCGCAAAGGGTCTCCGCAGCGTCAAACTTACCGCAGAGGCAGCCTCTGAAGCGTTTGGCTGTGAAGCGGAAGAGACCTTCATTGCCTCTACCGGTGTCATTGGCGAACCGCTCGACGTGTCGGGTTTTTCGGCAAAGCTCGAAGAAATTGCCGATAGCGCAAATGGAGATGGCTGGTTCGATGCGGCCTGCGCCATCATGACGACGGATACCTATCCGAAGTTGGCGACCACTTCATTCAAAGTGGACGGAGTAGATTACATATTGAACGGGATTGCCAAAGGTTCTGGCATGATCGCGCCGGATATGGCGACCATGCTGGCATTTCTGGTTACTGACATGCCGATATCCAGCACTGATCTTCAGCGGTTGTTATCGGCTGAAATCAAGAACAGCTTCAATGCAATTACGGTCGATGGTGATACCTCAACCAGTGACGCAGTTCTGTTGTTCTCTTGCGGTGATCCGAGTGACGCCGAAGTTTCGCAATCAAAGCAGGGTTCGTTCCGGAAGGCGCTGAAAAAGGTGCTGCATGAACTTGCCATGCATGTTGTTCGCGACGGTGAGGGCGCAAGCAAGCATGTGGAAATCACCGTGACCGGCGCAAAGTCGAAAAATTCTGCGCGCAAGATTGCCCTGTCCATTGCAAACTCGCCCCTCGTCAAGACGGCAATTGCCGGAGAGGATGCAAATTGGGGACGAATTATCATGGCGGTCGGCAAGGCAGGTGAACCGGCTGATCGGGACAAGCTTTCTGTCTGGTTTGGTGATATCCTCGTAGCCAGCGATGGTGAGCGCGACCAAAATTACAGTGAGGAAGATGCCTCCGCCGTCATGCAGCAGGAATATGTGCCTATCATCGTTGATCTCGGGATCGGCAATGGACGCTCAACAGTCTGGACCTGCGACTTTACTTCGGACTATATTTCCATCAACGCCGATTATCGCAGCTAAACCAGAAAGATGCGACTTTGATAATTCGGCCTGATCAAGAAAACCGGAAACCGGACCTTGCCGGTGTGAGACGAATGGAAGCGGTGAGTTTCCGTTCCTTCCCATCGACGGTTATCCATTATGACGGGACCTGGGCAATCAGGCTCACGGCAGGGCATCCTGCCAAGCGGTTGAACTCGGTCAATCCACTGGATCCCAGGGACGTCTCCGATCTGGAAAAACGTCTTGAACTGGCAAGAAGGCGTTTTGAAAGCTATGGCCGCGAATTGGTCTTCCGGCAGACGCCGCTGGCGCCAAGGCAATTGGACGAACTGCTCGATGCGGCGAAATGGGAAACGTTTGATGACAGTATGGTCATGGCCGCCTCCATTGAAGAGATGGATTTGAGCAGTGCTGTCGATCGTGTGCCCCTGGCTGACATTGGCCGCTGGGTTGATTGTTTCCTGAAACTGTCTGGCGAACCAAAAGATCGCAAACCAGGCATGGTCGAGGTGCTCTCGGTTACCCAACCGAAAGTCGGTCTGTTTGTCGAAGAGAGGTCGACGGGAGAGGTTTTGGGATCAGTCAGATGTGTCGTAGATGGTGACCTTGCCGGCCTGTTCGAGATTGAAACCAATCCGAAATTCAGAAGAAAGGGCCACGCATCAAAGCTGATGAAAAGTGCGTTGAAATGGGCGGTCTCGCAAGGTGCACGGATCTCCTGGTTGCAGGTTGTTGCCGATAATGAGCCGGCAATTTCTCTCTATGAGAAGTTCGGTTTTCAAGAGATTTACACCTATTCCTATCGAAGGCAGGCCCAGTGAAAATTCTGCTCGTAAGTGCCTGCGCGCTCATTGATGCCGACAATCGTGTGCTGATTGCGCAAAGACCGGAACACAAAAGCCTGGGTGGGTTGTGGGAATTTCCCGGTGGCAAGGTCGAGGAAGGAGAGTCTCCCGAAGACTGTTTGATTAGGGAGTTAAAGGAAGAGCTGGATATCACGACCTGGGAAAGTTGTCTGGCACCGCTGACATTTGCAAGCCACAGCTATGAGGATTTTCATCTCCTTATGCCCTTATTTGTCTGTCGCAAGTGGGAGGGTAACGCGCATGCCAGGGAACATGCCAGGGTGAAATGGGTCCGGCCACAACGCCTGAGAGAGTACAAAATGCCGCCGGCTGATGCACCTTTGATACCAGCGTTAATCGATCTTTTATAAATTTGCTTCAATTTTAACGTTCTTATGTTTGGCGGGATTGCCCAGCCAGGAAACAGGAGAACGGTTATGATATTCAACGTGGAAAATCGCGTGGCTGATGCTGGGTTGCCGGTTCAGGAAAGCAGCGACAAGGGCGCGATCAAGACTGCGATCGTATTTGCGGCGATCGGCATGGGCCTGGCCGTATTGGTGGCTCCAACCTTGCACAACACAGTCTCTTCCTATGCTCAATATCAGGGTGTGGATCGTTTTCAGACCGGCTCGGTTCAACGCGGTGACCGCTACACAATTCGCAAAAGCGTACTTTCAGCGGGAACCGAGAGAATTTGTGAAAAGCGCCATTCTTCAGCTTGCTTAGAAAATAAGTAACTCTACCAACGGTTCACATTCCGGAAACCATACCCGTTAACCGGCATGAAATTCCGCTGCGGTAGATTGGGCACAATAACGCCGATACCGACGATGGAGAGTATCTTGTTTTACAGATTTCTGCGGGACCAATCAGGTTCGACTGCGATCGAATACGGTTTGATAGCGACTTTGATTGTTTCGGTAATCATTGGCGGTATCACTGCAGTTGGTAATTCCTCCGTATTGACCCTGGATAATGTATCCAACCAGTTCTAATTCGGGACTTAGGTTTTCAGTATATTTTTGAGACTTTGCTTTGCAGAGCCGGGTCTTAACGGTTGTTGCTGGCTTTCGTGTGGTTTCCACCCAGTCATGTAAATCATGCTGACTGTTGCCCTTATCTTTCCATCCTCATCGCTGAAATTCTCCTGGTATTCCATTTCCAGATCTTCCATGAAATTGCGCGGAAGGGGAGGCCGTTCTCCGGCAAGAGAACAGGTTGCTGCCATTGATCGCAGTTCTTCAACCAGCGAACGTACATTGTCGTAGCGCAAGGTATATTCCTCGACATCGGTCACCGGCAGCGCAAAGTTCGCGCGTTGCAGGAGCGATCCCACCTGTTTGACTTCGGCGAAGGGATCTACCCGAATGGCTGCACCGCCGGTCATTTTGGATTCTACTACCAAGATCGACTGACGAAGTTCTTTGAGCGTGTCTTCCCCTGGAATTACCGCCATGAACAAGCCATCCGGGACCAGCAGGCTGGAAATCTGGCTCAATGTACCGGGAAGATCATTGCACCAATGAAGTCCAAATACCGAAATCGCCAAGTCTGCGCTTTCGCGTGGATGGCCCAGGGTGTCCCGGCCACCAATGCCGGTGTCATCCTGTAATCGGGTAATCGACAGATCAGGTCGATCCGTCTTCAGCAAGGTGGAAAGTTCATTGGTTGTGCTGAACAGGTCAATCGCGGATTGAAACTCCCGATTTGTGACAGCAATTCTGCCGGCGATTTCCTCTGCTGCAATTTTTGCAAGGAATCCGGCATCCGGTGCACCAATCTTCTTTGCCCGGTCAATTCGAGACTTCAACCTCGAATAATCAAACAATATGGGTGGCGACTGGTTCATCGTGCTCAGGTGATTGTTGGTGTCGGCAAAATACTGACGTCAAATTCGAGTGTAAGTCCAGTAGCCCGACATGAACATATGCGTTAGGTTGAAGTGGGGGTGCATATGAAAATACTTCGGACGTTTCAAACCAAGTCGCTGCTTGGCAAGTCGATTTCGATGCCGCTGGACGTCTTTGTTCCGCCAGCCTGCCTGAATTGCGGCGCTTATACCGGCGAGCAGGGAACGCTTTGTTCCCGGTGCTGGTGCAAGATGCACTTCATTGAGCAACCTTACTGCGCAATCCTGGGAAGGCCGTTCGAATTTGATCACGGCGCCGGCAGCGTCAGCCCGGAAGCCATTGCTGATCCGCCACCTTTCGAACGCCTTCGTTCGGTTGCGGTTTACAACGATTTGGCACGCTCTCTGGTTTCTGGTCTGAAGTTTGGCGACCGGATAGAGCTTGCACCATGGATGGCGCGGTGGATGTCGGTAACAGGGCGTGAACTGATTGCGGATTGCGACCTGATTGTACCGGTACCGTTATATTGGCGCAGACTGTTTTTCCGGCGTTTCAATCAATCTGCCGAGCTGGCCCGGAACATCGGTAAGCTTTCAGGCAAGGCTCACATGCCGCTTGCCCTTGAGCGGCGAAAGAAAACGCGCCAACAGGTGGGGTTAAGTGTTACGGAACGGGTACGCAATGTTCAGGGCGCGTTTATAGTTCCAATCCATGCCAAACCGTTGATTGAAGGTCGGCGGGTCTTGCTGGTGGACGACGTGTATACGTCCGGTGCGACCGTGAAAGCCTGCACAAGGGCACTCAGGCGGGCGGGCGTAAGCGGGGTCGACGTGCTGACCTTTGCAAGCGTAACCGGCGACTATATATAAACAATTCAAGCAACGGAAAAAGCACAAGTTCGGAGATTCTCCGACGAAGATACCCCGAGGTATTATGGCAGAAGTTACAATCTATAGCCGTCGACTTTGTGGCTATTGCAATGCGGCCAAGCGGCTTCTTTCATCAAAGAATGTCGAATTTACCGAACATGACGCAACGTTCAATCCGGAACTTCGCGCAGAAATGATTGCGAAATCGATGGGGCGCACCACCTTTCCGCAGATATTCATCAATGGCGCGCTAATTGGTGGTTTTGACGAACTCAACGCACTTGAGAGAAGTGGAAGGCTTGATCCGCTTCTGCTGGAGGAAACAGCAGATTGATTGCTGGAAACAAAAAATCGTTTAACGCTGCCTGCATCCAGATGTGCTCCGGGGCGAATCAGGACCGGAATATTGAAGATTTGAGGGAATTCGTGAGCGAGGCTGCCTCGCTTGGCGCCGAATATGTGCAAACACCGGAGATGACCGGTCTTGTCCAGAAAAGCAAGAAAGCGCTGTTTTCCCAGGTCCAGCGGGACGAAAACAACCCGGTATTTGCGGCAGCCAGCGAACTTGCCGGAGAGCTTGGTATATGGCTGCATATTGGTTCTACAGCGATTTTACTGGACGAAAACAGGGCTGCAAATCGAGCAGCCCTGTTTGCGCCTTCGGGAGAACGTGTGGCGATATATGACAAAGTCCATATGTTCGATGTTGATTTGGACAATGGCGAAAGCTGGCGAGAATCAGCGATATACAAACCCGGAACGAAGGTCATCGTGACCGAAGGCGGGCTGGCAAATCTTGGATTGGCGATTTGTTATGATTTGCGGTTTCCCAGCCAATTCCGTCAGCAGGCAGAAAACGGCGCCAGCATGTTGACCTGCCCGTCCTGCTTTACCCGCCAAACGGGCGAGGCGCATTGGCATGTATTATTGAGATCGCGGGCAATCGAGAATGGCGCCTATATGGTTGCAGCTGCCCAGGGCGGAAAGCATGAAGACGGAAGAGAAAGCTACGGGCACTCGCTAATCATTGACCCATGGGGTAGGATAGTCGCTGAGCTTGACCATGACGAGCCGGGCATAGTATTGGCGCTGATCGAACCGGAACGCGCGCAAATTGCGCGCCGTAAAATACCCGCTCTGCGCTGCCAATCTGCCGACGAGCTGGAGATAATCAAGATGCAGTCTGATGTGACGTCTACTGGCGATATTGCCAAGGAACTTTCATGATCAGCTTTTCCCTCCATTGCGCGAAAGGACACGAATTTGAGGCGTGGTTTTCGTCTGGTGATGATTTTGATCGTCAAAAGGAGAAAGGCCTTCTTTCATGCCCGATTTGCGGCGATGACGATGTGAACAAGTCTCTCATGGCGCCGAACATATCGAGCTCAAAAGCGGATGTTGCTCCACCTACTCCAGCTGAAACCAACAGCTCCGACGAAAAGACCACCCATCTGGCGGGTGTCAGCGAGGCTCAAAAAAAACTGCTGCCCGCCCTTCGTGAACTCCGCAGCAAGCTTCTGGAGAACGCCGAAAATGTGGGCGACAAATTTGGTGAGGAAGCGCGCAAGATACATTATGGCGAGGCGGATGCGCGCAGCATTTATGGAAAAACCGATGCCGAGGACGCTGCGAAGCTGGTCGAGGAGGGCATCGAATTCGTGCCCATTCCCGAGCTTCCCGACGACAAGAACTGATCTCAACCTGTCCACGGAAACAGCCAGCGAGCTCAGGAATCCTTTCTGGCCAGCATCATGTAATTGACGTCCATATCTCGGGAGAGATTCCAGCGATCCTGGATGGGATTGTAAAAAACACCGGTGCTGTCGATGACCGTCATGTTGCTTTTGGCAAGTGGCTGGTAAAGTTCTTCTGGTGTTACCAGTTTCTCGTATTGGTGGGTCCCACGCGGTAGCCAGCGTAGTATCTGTTCAGCTGCGACGATCGCCAGGCCCCAGGCCTTCAAGGTCCTGTTGATGGTCGCGATAAACATGAGACCGCCCGGACGAACCATGCCTGCACATTCTGTGATGAAGAGGTCCACATTGGCTACGTGTTCGACGACTTCCATGTTGAGAACCACATCGAATGTCTCGCCCTGGGCCCGTAACTCTTCCGCGGTGACAGGGCGGTAGTCGATATCCAGACCACTCTGCCTCGCGTGAATGGATGCAATTTCGACATTTGTCGTCGAGGGGTCTGCGCCGACTACCTCCGCACCCAGCCGGGCCATAGGTTCTGAGAGCAACCCCCCACCACAGCCAATGTCAAGAAATCGCAATCCCTTGAAAGCCTGGGTGTCATTGAAATCCCGTTCAAATTGGGAACAGACCTGCCTCTTGATATATTCCAGGCGTACCGGATTGAATTTGTGCAGCGGTTTAAATTTACCTGTCGGGTCCCACCATTCGGCCGCCATGGCCGAAAATCGCTCCACCTCGGCAGCATCAATTGTCGTATCTTCAGGGATGCTCATAATGCGCTCCTGTGATTATTGGTTTCCTAGCTCGTGCAGGAACGACAAACTGTCAAGGTCTGGCGAATGCATTTTGTACCTGATCTTCGGTTTCGCCAGCTTGCGAATGGCAACCTATTTCGGTATTGGTCCACCACTCGCTCCGGGCTTCCGGGGCGATTTTGTTTAACTAAATCCATGAAGGAAGCGAACGTCGTGGCGCGCATCGTCATGAAATTTGGCGGAACATCCGTTGCGGATATCGAAAAAATTCGCAATGTCGCGCGCCATGTAAAGCGAGAGAGCGAAGCTGGAAACCAGGTCGCTGTCATCGTATCGGCAATGGCTGGCCGTACGAATGAGCTTGTTGCGTGGACACGTGAAGCAGCGCCCATGCATGACGCACGTGAATATGACACGGTGGTAGCAGCAGGCGAACAGGTTACAGCCGGGCTTCTCGCCATATGCCTTCAGGATATGGGAGTGGATGCGCGGTCCTGGATGGGATGGCAAATTCCCGTGCAAACAAACAATGCCCATGGTGCAGCCCGCATCGAGAACATAGATTCAGAACTGCTGGGCGAGCGACTATCCGGAGGTCAGGTTGCCGTTATCGCAGGATTTCAGGGAATAGGGCCGGACAACCGGATTGCCACATTGGGAAGAGGCGGTTCGGACACGAGTGCGGTCGCAGTTGCTGCAGCGCTAAGTGCCGATCGGTGTGATATCTATACGGATGTGGATGGTGTTTACACCACAGATCCACGCATTGAGCCGAAAGCAAGGCGGCTGGACCGGATTTCATTTGAAGAAATGATCGAGATGGCTTCGCTTGGCGCTAAAGTGCTTCAGGTGCGCTCGGTCGAACTTGCCATGGTTCACGGTGTCAGAGTGTTTGTGAGGTCAAGTTTTGAAAATCCCGAAGCTGTCGATTCGGACGGCTCCAATGGTACGCTGATTTGCGATGAGGAAGATATCGTGGAAAAACATGTCGTAACTGGAATTGCCTATGCCCGGGATGAAGCGCAGATATCATTGCGTCGGGTTCCGGATAAGCCGGGAGTGTCGGCAGCAATTTTTGGCCCGCTGGCCGATGCTCATGTCAATGTCGACATGATCGTGCAATCGGTGTCCGAAGACGGGTCACGTACGGATATGACCTTTACGGTGCCCGATGGGGACCTTGACCGCGCGTTGGATGTGCTTGAGAAAAATCGCGATCCGATCGGCTTTGAAGTCATTCAGAGCGACAAGGGGATGGTAAAGGTATCGGTCATTGGTATCGGAATGCGCAGTCATGCCGGTGTTGCGGCGACAGCATTTTCTGCGTTGGCCGAAAAGGGAATAAATATTCGTGCAATTACCACTTCAGAAATCAAATTTTCTGTCCTGATCGATTCAGATTATGCTGAACTGGCGGTGCGTACGCTACACACAGTATATGGACTGGATGCCGCCTGACGGCGGCATGATTTTTTGAAATTGTCGGGCGAGCAAGAGCTTACCCTGTCGATCGGTTTTCGGAAGCAAGTCCGAGCAAGGATCAGCTAGTATGAGAAGTGCAGTATCAGGCCCACGTGTACTCCTGAAACGCCTCCGCGAAGTGATGGCGGAATCATTGGGTGCACAGGAACGCCTGGACAAGATCGTGACGGATATTGCTGCCAATATGGTGGCAGAAGTCTGCTCGGTCTATGTTCTGCGCGCTGATAATGTCCTTGAGTTGTTTGCGACAGAGGGTCTTAATCCCAGCGCCGTCCACGAAGCGTCGCTACGTGTAGGGCAGGGCCTGGTCGGAACGATTGCCTCTACTGCCAGACCGCTTAACCTGGAGGAGGCGCAAAGCCATCCGGCCTTTGCGTATCTGCCTGAAACAGGCGAAGAAATATTCAACTCCTTTCTGGGTGTTCCAATTCTTCGTTCCGGCCGGTCGCTTGGCGTGCTCGTTGTCCAGAACAAGTCGAAGCGCGCCTACCGCGATGATGAAGTCGAAGCTCTGGAAACTGTGGCCATGGTGTTGGCCGAGCTGATTGCCGCAGGGGAGCTTGAGGGCCTCAACCGGCAAGGGACCGGGCTCGATTTGTCCCGACCCGTACAACTGAATGGTGATTCACTGACCGAAGGACTGGGTCTTGGCTATGTCGTTCTGCATGAGCCGCGTGTCGTCGTCACCAATCTGTTCAATGAAGATGCAGATGTTGAAATTGATGCGCTTCGCTCAGCGCTCAAGCGTTTGCGGATCTCAATTGATGATCTGCTGGAGCGGGGTGATGTGGCGACAGATGGCGAACATCGCGAAGTGCTCGAGGCCTACCGCATGTTCGCAAATGATCGTGGTTGGGTACGCCGGATGGAGGAGGCAATCATCAATGGGCTGACTGCTGAAGCTGCAGTCGAGAAGGTGCAAAGTGACAACCGCGCCCGCATGATGCGCCAGCAGGATCCCTATCTTCGAGAACGCCTGCATGATTTCGATGATCTGGCCTATCGTTTGCTGAGGGAATTGGTCGGGAAACCTCATGGGCCGATTGCCGAAGAAATTCCAGGCGATTGTATTGTTGTCGCGCGAAACATGGGTGCAGCTGAACTGCTCGACTACAGCAGCGAAAATCTGCGCGGATTGGTGCTTGAGGAAGGAACGCCGACGAGCCATGTGGTGATAGTTGCACGGGCGCTTGGCATTCCGGTCGTGGGTCAGGTAGGCAACATCATTTCCCAGGCCGATATTGGAAACGCGATTATTGTTGATGGCGATGACGGCATTGTTCATCTGCGACCGGCTGCCGATGTCGAGACCGCCTATGCCGAAAAGGTACGATTCCGTGCCAGGCGACAGGCAGAGTTTGATGAATTGCGGGAATTGCCGGCGCGGACGATTGACGACCAGGATGTGGAACTATCCATCAATGCCGGCCTGGCGATGGATCTGCCGCAATTGGAGCAATCAGGCGCAGACGGTATCGGACTATTCCGGACAGAATTGCAGTTCATGGTTGCTTCGCACTTTCCGCGACCGGGGGAACAGGAAGAGCTATATCGCGAAATAATCGACACGGCCGGGCACCGACCTGTGACTTTCAGAACGCTGGATATTGGCGGCGACAAGGTCTTGCCCTATGGCCAGGCAATCTACGAGGAAAACCCTGCGCTGGGGTGGCGGGCCATTCGGTTGTCGATTGATCGTCCCGGACTGATCAGAATGCAAATCCGTTCATTGATGAAGGCTGCAGCCGGGCGCAATCTGCGGGTCATGCTACCCATGGTGACCGAAGTACGGGAAGCGCTTGTTGTCCGGCGGATAATTGACCGCGAAGTAGGGATACTGACCAAGTTCGGTTATCAGCTGCCCAAGACATTAAAACTGGGCGCAATGATAGAGGTGCCGTCCCTGATGTGGCAACTGGATGAGCTATTCGCAGTCGTGGATTTTGTTTCGGTTGGATCCAACGATCTCTTTCAATTCGTGATGGCGAGCGACCGTGGCAATCCTCGGATCGCCAGCCGGTTTGATCCGCTTAGCCGGGCATTTTTGCGACTGCTGCACAAAATCATCCAAAAGGCCGAGGAGCACGACAAACCTGTTACGCTTTGCGGTGAGATGGCTGGCCGACCCTTGGCGGCGATGGCGCTGATCGGGCTTGGTTATCGTTCGCTTTCGATGGCACCTTCTTCCGTTGGTCCGGTCAAGGCGATGGTACGTGCGCTCGACGTCCGGAAGTTGTCAAAGGTATTTCTCGTTGAATTGGCAAAACCCGCAGGTGACCAGACCATGCGCGAAATTTTAGCCGATTTCGCTGATCAGCACGGCATCCCATGTTGAGTGCGACAAGACATGAGATCACCATTTCAGTGATCGGGTCGGTGCGGCGATTGACCGGTATGCAGTAATTTTGGAATCCTAGTCAAATGCTGACACAAGAAAAACTGGATCAGATCTTGAACAGGCATTCTGCCTTAGAGCAGGCGATGGCTGCAAATCCTGATCCCGAAGAATATGTCAAACTGGCCTCGGAATATGCCGAATTGGGAAATGTTGTTTCCAAGATCAAGGAATTGCGTGATCTTGAGAAGTCGTTGTCCGGATTGGAAGAATTGTTGGAGGATCCCGATACAGAAGAAGAGATGCGGGAGCTTGCGCAGATTGAACAACCGGAGATCAAACAAAACATCGAGGAATTGACCCGAGGCATCCAACTCGTTTTGCTGCCGCGTGACAAGGCCGACGACAAAGGTGCGATTTTGGAAGTTCGTGCCGGGACCGGCGGCTCGGAGGCGGCGCTTTTTGCCGGCGATCTGTTTCGTATGTATGAGCGGCATGCCAGCGACCATGGCTGGAAGGTAGAGGTATTGTCCGCCAGTGAGGGAGATGTCGGAGGCTTCAAGGAAATCGTCGCAATGATTTCAGGACGTGGCGTGTTTGCCAGGCTGAAATTCGAATCTGGCGTGCATCGCGTACAGCGTGTCCCGGAAACGGAAGGTGGTGGCAGGATCCATACGTCGGCCGCGACTGTCGCTGTGCTGCCGGAAGCTGAAGATATTGATGTCGAAATTCGCAATGAGGATATTCGCATTGACACCATGCGTGCCTCTGGTGCTGGCGGGCAACATGTCAACACGACCGATTCCGCGGTACGCATTACGCATCTTCCGACCGGTGTTGTTGTAACCTCGTCAGAGAAGTCGCAACACCAAAACCGAGCGAATGCGATGAAGACCCTGCGTGCAAGGCTGTTTGATATCGAACGTCAAAAGGCGGAAGAAGAACGTGCGAGCGATCGCAGAGGTCAGGTAGGCTCCGGCGATCGATCGGAACGGATACGAACGTATAATTATCCACAGGGTAGAATTACCGACCACCGGATAAACATGACGCTTTATAAACTTGACCGGATTATTGCGGGTGAAGGTCTGGATGAACTAATCGATGCCCTGGTGGCAGATTATCAGGCGAGCCAATTGGCAGCGCTGGATGAAGAGGAATGACAGGTCGAACCGTTCAGCAGCAACTTAAAGAGACGTCCGAGCTCTTTCTGCAAAGTGGCATCAAGGATGCAAAGATGGATGCCCGCTTGTTGCTTCAGCATGTGATGGAATGCAGCTACAGCGATTTGATTTCCAGAAGTTCAGATATGCTGCCAACTGCGTTAGTGGAAGCTCATTTGAAGCTTGTCGGAAGGCGAGTAGATGGCGAACCGGTCTATCGCATAATCGGCCAGCGCGAGTTTCGCGGTAACGTATTTGAAGTCACGCCGGAGGTTCTTGATCCGCGCGCCGAGACAGAACTGCTGGTCGAGGAAGTCGTTTTGGATTTTGACAGCGCGGTGGAGCTGAGGTTTCTGGATGTGGGTACGGGAACCGGTGCTATCGGGATCTCACTGCTGAAATTGTTTCCGCTCAGTTCCTGCCTTGCCGTTGATGTAAGCGGTGCTGCCCTCAGTGTTGCAAATCGCAATGCCGAACAAATTGGTGTCTCGGCAAGATTCAGGACGGTGCAATCCAACTACTTTTCTGAGATCGATGGGATGTTTGATATCATTGTCGCAAATCCCCCTTATATTCGAAGCTCTGAAATTGAGACGCTGGATATTGAAGTCAAAATGCATGATCCCCAGATTGCACTTGATGGCGGGACAGACGGGCTTGATGCCTATCGGGCAATTTTCTCGCAAGCCAAAAGCCATCTAAAGGCCAACGGCAAAGTCTATGTCGAGATTGGATTTGATCAGCTTGATTCGTGCAAAAGACTGGCTGTAGATTTTGGATGGGCCGTTTTGCGATCGAAGAATGATCTGGCTGGATTGCCAAGAATTCTGGTGCTTGAGAAAGCAGAAAATGAACTTAGGCAAGGCGACATTCACAATGTTCGCAGAAAAAGCTTGGAATCTGGCGTCGAAACAGATAGTTTCGATAATGTGCTGGGGCGGAGACTTTGAGTCGCGCCTTTTGCATTAAAGTTCCCAGCGACATTCGATCATGTTCGGACATTGTCCGCATTCTGTTATGCCGGGGATATTGGGCAAAGAAGCTGATCGCAGGATAGATATTTAACGGGTCCGGTCAGGCGTCGTTTATGCGCGCCGTTTTCCGTGCAATCCGATATGGCGAAATGATGCTCTTAAACACTGTCACTAGAACGAGAAATTTATGAGGCCTTCACAGCAAAAAAACCGGATGCGCGGGCGCGGCAGAAAACAGCCAAATCCGATGAGCCGTAATTTTGAAAGCAATGGACCGGACGTCAAAATCCGAGGAAATGCAGCCCACGTAGCAGAAAAATATATGGCATTGGCGCGAGATGCCTCTTCGGCAGGCGATAGCGTCATGGCCGAGAATTATCTGCAACACGCCGAACACTATAACCGGATCGTATCTGCTGCCGCGGCAAACAATGCCCGAAATGACGACCAGGCCGCTAGCGGCAGGGGTCCGCAGCCTGAAATTTCAAGCGAAAATAATGAACAGGCCGAAGCTGCCGAAGCGAATGGCGAAGCGCAGCCAAATAGGGAAGGGCGCGGCTCGCGACAATCCAGAAACAACCGCAATCGCGGGAGATCTGGCAGACGCGCCGAGAATGGCGAAGATGTCAACGCTGCCAATGCCGAGGAATCCAATACCGAGATATCGGAAGGTGATGGCGGTGAAGAGGCAAACGCCCGTCCAGACCGGGAATCACGTGGACGAAGGCGGCCCAAGAAATCTGATCAATCAGCTATGAATGGTCAGTCCGAAGGCGAGACGATTGAATCCAACAGCGATGGTGATGATCAGACAGAAGCACCTCCAAAACCGGATATTTCAAGTGATGCCGCGAAATTGCCGGGAAGCCTGTTGGGTGTGGGTTCGGAACCAGCGCCTTCTCCAAATCCAAATAGCGATGACTAAGTTGGCTTCAGGGCCAATTTGATGCAATTGTCGTAGATAAGTGTTGTTGTCTGATTGACCGGCAACCTCTTTATTTATGTGCATTGAATAACTATCTCATTCCTGAACGAGCCTGCCGCGATGCGGGGGCTTATCCAATGGCGATTTTCCATGCTGCCTTGCAGGTGGAGAAAAGTTCAGGAGTTGACTATGAACATTGAAAAATATTCCGACCGGGTGAAAGGATTCATCCAGTCGGCGCAAACACAGGCGTTATCGGCGGGCCATCAGCAATTTTCCCCGGAACATCTTCTCAAGGTACTTCTTGACGATCCCGAGGGTTTGGCGAGCTCCCTGATAGAACGCGCAGGCGGAAACGCCAAGGAAGCCAAGCTTGCTGTCGAAGCGGCGTTGAATTCCATTCCCACAGTATCGGGCGGTGGTGACCAGCTATATCTGTCACCAGCTCTTGCGCGGGTATTTGATACTGCCGAAAAGGCAGCAGAAAAAGCATCAGATTCCTATGTCACGGTCGAGCGGTTGTTACAGGCGCTCGCGATGGTGAAGTCGGCAGAGACCTCCACGATTCTTTCTAAGGCAGGTCTGACCGCGAATGCGCTCAATCAGGTTATAAATGATCTGAGGCAGGGCAGAACAGCCGACAGTTCGAATGCTGAAGCGGGCTATGATGCCTTGAAAAAATATGCGCAGGATCTGACACTGGACGCCCGCGAGGGTAAACTTGATCCTGTAATCGGCCGGGATGAAGAAATTCGTCGTACCATCCAGGTTCTTTCCCGCCGGACGAAAAACAATCCGGTACTTATTGGTGAGCCGGGTGTCGGCAAGACAGCGATCGCCGAGGGTCTGGCGCTCAGGATTGTCAATGGTGACGTTCCGGAATCGCTCAAGGACAAGCAGCTTCTGGCGCTTGACATGGGCGCATTGATTGCCGGCGCGAAGTATCGCGGCGAATTTGAAGAGCGGCTGAAGGCGGTTCTGAGCGAAGTCCAGGCAGCCAATGGCGGCATCATCCTGTTTATCGATGAAATGCATACGCTTGTTGGCGCCGGAAAGAGCGAAGGCGCAATGGACGCCTCCAATCTTCTGAAGCCGGCATTGGCCCGTGGTGAATTGCACTGTGTTGGTGCGACTACGCTTGACGAGTATCGCAAGCATGTCGAGAAGGATGCTGCATTAGCGCGCAGGTTCCAGCCGGTATTTGTCAGTGAGCCAACGGTCGAGGACACGGTATCGATTTTGCGGGGCATCAAGGAGAAATACGAGCTGCATCATGGCGTTCGGATTACCGACTCGGCATTGGTCGCTGCCGCAAATCTCTCGAACCGCTACATCACCGACAGGTTCCTGCCGGACAAGGCGATCGACTTGATGGATGAAGCCGCTTCCCGATTACGCATGCAGGTAGATTCCAAACCGGAAGAGCTCGATGAGCTGGACCGGAAGATCATTCAGCTGAAGATCGAGCGTGAAGCGCTGAAAAAGGAAACCGACAAGGGATCCAAAGAGCGTTTGAAGGTGCTGGAAAGCGATCTCGCCGGTCTTGAGGAAAAGGCAAACTCGCTGACGGCGAGGTGGGAGTCGGAAAAGGATAAGCTTTCCGGTGCCCGTGACCTCAAGGAACAACTGGATCGCGCGCGAAGCGAGTTGGAACAAGTTCGCCGTGAAGGCGATCTGGCAAGGGCAGGGGAACTTGCCTATGGCGTAATTCCGGAGCTCGAAGCCAAGCTTGAAACGGCGGAAGAAGAAGGCGACAGCGAACTTGACAACATGATGGAAGAGGCGGTGACGCCCGATCACATTGGTCAGGTCGTGTCGCGTTGGACCGGTATTCCAGTCGACAAGATGCTTGAAGGTGAAAAGGACAAGCTTCTGCGAATGGAAGATGCCCTGGCAGAACGTGTCGTCGGACAAGGTGAAGCGGTCCAGGCTGTGTCGCGTGCGGTGCGCAGGGCGAGAGCCGGATTGAATGATCCTTCCCGCCCGATAGGCTCCTTCATTTTTCTTGGACCAACCGGTGTCGGCAAGACTGAACTCACCAAGGCATTGGCCGGGTTCCTGTTTGACGACGACAATGCCATGGTCCGTCTGGACATGTCGGAATATATGGAGAAACACTCCGTTGCCCGCTTGATCGGTGCACCTCCGGGATATGTCGGATATGACGAAGGTGGTGTTCTGACCGAATCGGTAAGAAGGCGTCCCTACCAGGTGATCCTTTTCGACGAAATCGAAAAGGCGCATCCAGATGTGTTCAACGTCCTGTTGCAGGTGCTCGATGACGGGCGGCTGACAGATGGTCAGGGCAGAACCGTCGACTTTCGAAACACGCTGATCATCATGACATCGAACCTCGGAGCTGAGTTCCTGGTCAATCTTGGTGAGGATGAAGAGGCTGAAGCTGCCCGTAGCCAGGTCATGGAAATCGTACGCGCCAGCTTCCGGCCGGAATTCCTAAACCGCGTGGACGAAGTCATTCTGTTCCACAGGTTAAAACGTGGCGACATGGCCGGTATTGTTGCCATTCAGTTGAAGCACCTTGAAGATCTGCTTGCCGATCGACGTATCCTGATCGAAGTGGGTGATGATGCCGTCGAATGGCTGGCCGATAAAGGCTATGATCCTGCCTATGGTGCAAGACCGCTGAAGCGAGTCATCCAGTCGGAACTGCAAGATCCGCTAGCAGATCGCATTCTGTCTGGCGATATTCATGACGGCATGACGGTTCGTATAGCGGCATCTGCAGATCGGTTGGTTTTCGAACCGATCGAGACGAAACCTGCCAAGCAGGAAGCGGAAACCCAGGACGCAGCCTGATCCGCTACGCCAGATCAAAGAGCGGGGCACATATGACGCTTGAAGAATATGATGCGTTTTGTGCCTCGCTTTCTGGTACTACCCATGTTGTTCAATGGGGCGGCGCCAGTGTGTGGAAAATCGGCGGCAAGGTCTTTGCAATAGCAGGTTGGTCGGCAGATGAAGAACTTGGGGTAACTTTCAAGGTTTCCGATATCGGCTATGAGATATTGAAGGATGAAGCCGGGCTGCGGCCGGCACCCTATCTAGCCTCACGTGGCATGAAATGGATCCAACGTACGAAGATCGGATTCATGGATGATGACGGATTACGTGAACACCTGGCAGGCAGCTACCGTATTGTGGCCGCCGGTTTGCCGAAAAAGCGTCTCTTGGAACTCGGGCTCGAAAACCTCATTTCCCAAATAAACGCGAAACGTTGATCTGCTCCATCAGTAACGGGCAATCTCGGTATCTTCGCCATCGGAAAGCAGATCATCTATGCGATCGCGCTCTGACTGGTAGGTGGCAAGTTCAGTCCCCTTCAAGACACGGCCCTTGGGAAGCCTGATCCGCATCGGGTCCACCTTCGTGCCATTCACGATAACCTCGTAATGAAGATGCGGACCTGTGGAGAGACCGGTAGAACCGACATAACCGATTACCTGACCCTGGCGGACCCTGACACCGGGTTTGATGCCCTTGGCGATCCTGGTTTGATGCGAATAGGACGTCACATAACCATTGGCATGCTGGACTTTTGTCTGGCGACCATATCCTGATTGCCAGCCTGATGTCAGGATTACCCCGTTTCCTGCCGACAGGATCGGTGTGCCGCGCGGTGCTGCCCAATCGACCCCCCAATGCATTTTTCGGTATTTGAGAATTGGATGCCAGCGAGAGCCAAAGGGCGATCTGAAGCGGCCGTTGGGGACAGGTTGGCGCAACAGGAACTTCTTCGCACTCTTGCCAGTCTCATCATAGTAGTCGACGCGTCCACCATCCTGATCCCGAAACCGATAGTATTTCCGAACAATCGTCCCCAGCTTGATCGAGGCGTACAATATTTCAGACTTTTCCGTCGGGGTCTTCTGGCCATCTTCCAAGGACACGAAGACCGAGAGCTGATCGGTTGGTGATATTGTCGAATTGAAATCGACATCGAATGAAAAAATCCGGATCAGTTTCGCCGCAAGTGCCTCGTTGAGACCCTCTGAGAGAGCTGCTCTATAAATTGCATCATAGGTGGATGGCAGGCGGCTCTGCGGTATCTGAAAAGTTTGCTGACCATCCTGCTCTATTTGCGGAATGGGCTCGGGGGCCGGGGTATAAACGAACCGGTTCGAATCAGTCCGGGCGATCGAAACCAGGTGATTGGAACTTCTGTAGATGCTTATTCGACCCGGTTTGATTGTCTGAGTGTAATCGTTATTTCCCTGGGTTTCATAATTAATTCTGACGCGGTCGCCTGGTCGAAGGTTTTCGGAACCGAGATCCGAAGAAAGGACCTTTTGAAGCAGGCTTGCTTCTGCGCCATCCATGTTTTCCGAGATCAATATGTCGGAAACGGGAGCCTCGGTCCTGACCTTTACAACGCGTTCCTCGTAGCGACGACCGGTATAAGATCGCGGATTTTGTTTCTCCAGCACGGTCATGTTTTCTGCAACGATCGTCACACCGGTAGCCGGGAGATTGCTGGCTTCGGTGAAGGAAAATCGCCGGGGATCGAAATAGGAAAGAGATGCGATTGTCGTTGCGCCGCTTCCAAGGCCGGGTGCAGCAGTGCGGACCAATTCCTCAATGTCGCTGGCACGTTGCCTGGGTGTTTTGGTGACCAACGGGTTGGTATGATCAAAGTCGGCAAAGGTAAGGGCAACTTCAGTATCGACATCCGCGCCATAGATCAGGTCGCTGGAGGCAGAGAATGTTTCAGGTTCCTCCGAATCAGAAAACACATTGAGTGCATTGAATTTCGGATATTCATAATCTGCTTTGGGCGCGGCAGCCAAAGGTGCTTCGACCCGAAGGAAGGGCTTTACCTTTACAACATCGCGATTACCCTCGCGGCTGACGGTGGAAACCATCATGATATCCGTGTCAGATGTATCGACATTCAGCTTCAATCCAGGGCGGGCGCCTTTGATTGCGACATTGGATGGACGCTCGATACCGGGAAGCTGTTCATAGGCCTGGGCGGGCAGGGTGAGTTGATGCCTGCCGTCGAGGGCGGCAAAAAGCGCGCCCCCCATAAGGAATGCCGATGTGACGCCGGTTAGAACCGCGCCGGACAGCCATCGCAGGCTTACGCGGCGTTTATCTGGCATTTTCTTGCCGGTTTCCAATAGTGGTGGCAGGTCGCCAAGAAACAGGGTTTCCGTATTTTCACTGGTCGAAGTCATCGCCTGTCCGAACTATCCCGGAACTGTTTTTGTCATTAGTCCAACCGATTGTCCAGCGCTTGAATTTGCCTGCAATCGTACCCATTTACATAGCTCTGGTTACACACCGTAACCGATACTCCAAAAGTGCAACAATTATATTGAGCGCGGGCAATTTGCCTAGCCAAATGTATTCGGTTCAATTGGGGCTGAATGAGGGCAAATGCCGCGTTGGCGGAAACCGTCAAAAAAAGTTCAAAAATATCGAGAATGCTTGTTGACACTTTGGTTAGAGGAATACTATATACGGCCATCAACGAGGGCGGCACGCCGCTGGCGACAAATCGCTCGACCTTGTTAATTCCAGAGAAATCGCACGAAAGTGCATTCCTCGTGTAAGGCTGCAGGGCCAGGTTACCATTCGGTAATTAGGACAAGCAGCCCGATATCGTGTCTGTACCGATATCGGTTCTTTGACAATTGAATAGAAAGAAAGAGAAACGTGGGTGGCGGAGTCCTGCTGGACCCAACCGTAATTCCTTCGGTTTGGGTTCGAACGAGACTTCGGCGAACACGTTTCAAGGACGTTACACGTCGATATGAGAATATCGATGGTGTGTTATACATGTCCTTGTCATTCTGTTGTGAAAACAACAGTTTTATGCGTGACCAGATGTATTTACATACATCTAAATCAGCCGATCAAAATCTCATATCAAACTTGAGAGTTTGATCCTGGCTCAGAACGAACGCTGGCGGCAGGCCTAACACATGCAAGTCGAACGCCCTCTTCGGAGGGAGTGGCAGACGGGTGAGTAACGCGTGGGAACCTACCTAGTAGTACGGAACAACACAGAGAAATTTGTGCTAATACCGTATACGCCCTACGGGGGAAAGATTTATCGCTATTAGATGGGCCCGCGTTGGATTAGCTAGTTGGTGAGGTAACGGCTCACCAAGGCGACGATCCATAGCTGGTCTGAGAGGATGATCAGCCACACTGGGACTGAGACACGGCCCAGACTCCCACGGGAGGC
>JANQQM010000066.1 GCA_028289365.1 Salaquimonas sp.
CGCGCCGCGCATGCTGCGGCGGCACATACGCTGGCTTATCGAAATGCTCTGGAACCAATGCTCTATGCGCCTTATGACGAACGCCCGCATGTGGGATTGACCGCAGCCAATCCGGCTGATGTTCCCGCTGGAACGGATTCGACCATTTATGTGGTCACCCATGCCGACATCATTCCGCCTGAACAGTTTGCACCCTGTGAACGCCAAATCGATCCGGCGGGGCCCTGCGGCAATGAAATGCTGGTTGGTCTGGCGGAGTTCAGCCGCGGCCATGATGGCAATCTGCGCTATGATGTGCTGACCCAGAATAATCGGAGCAACCATATGAGCGTGGTGGAAATGTGGGATAGCTCCGCCTCCCAAGAAGCTCATCAGGTTCATCCGGACAAGAAGCGTTTCCGTAACGAACTGTCAGGAATCCCACCTGAGGGTGGGGTCAATGATGACGCGCAATTCGTGCCGAACATGCTCACCGGAAGCCTTTGGGATGAGAGGCTTTACAAGCTCGTAACAGAGTGATCCGGGAATTGACGCCGGGACAATGTTTCGGCGTCAATGCAAATCTCAAACACAGCCCATACAATTTTAGCCCATCAGAGAGCTTGGTCAGGAGATCGGATTTTGACCGCGTCGGCAATTGGCGGCCTGGAGCAGCCGAGCATTCAACGGAATGCCCTCATCTGTGCCTATCTTCTGACTGCAATCGCTGTCATGGGTGCAGCAAGTGTGGTTCCCGCGCTACCCATTATGGGCAACGATCTGGGTATCTCACCCACTCAAGCAGCCTGGGTCATCGGCTTCTTTATCGCGCCGGCCGTCGTCCTGACACCGCTAATCGGATTTATCGCCGATAAGTTCGGTTTGAAACCAACCGTAATATGTTCGCTTTTAATTTATGGCATCTGCGCTGGCGCCTGCATATTTGCCAGTTCATTTACAATGCTGATTTCATTGCGATTGCTTCAAGGGGTAGGTGCAGCTGCGCTCGAACTGCTCGCTCTGGTGATTATCGCCTCAGTTGCAACTGGTAGCGAGATTCGCACGGCAATGGGCCGGAACGCAGCCGTTATCGGAATTAGCCTCTGCCTGTATCCCTTTATTTCGGGCATCCTGATCGAATGGCATTGGCGCCTGGTGTTCTTGTTGGGACTAGCCGCGCTGCCGGCGGCTGCATTCCTTCATACCCAGCTTGATCAGCGACTGTTTTCGACAATTGAGAAATCGGGTGGGCCAGACTTACGAGAACTGTTCGATGCCATCAGAAAACCGGCAGTTCGGACCCAGCATGTTCTGATTATCGGCTTGTTCATCCTGTTATTTGGGTGCTTCTTCTCATTCGTCCCGGAAGCCGCGATCAGATCCGGGATTACGAGTGGCAGCCTGCTGGGAACAATCCCCTTGATCATGGCAGCTGCCATTGCGATCACGGCGCCATTCATGAATCGAGTTGCTGAAAGGATCGGAGAGCGAAACCTTTGTGTCGTGGCCGCAATTCTCTATGCGGCCAGCATGATGCTGGTACTACAGGCGAACGGTTACATGCTGTTCGGATTGTCGGCCTTGCTATTCGGCGCCGCCCATGGGTTGCTGTTTCCGCTGACACAATCCGTTCTGGGCCGCAACACACCTACCGGGAACAGGGGATTGTTCATGTCTGCAAATGCAATGGCCATTGCATTTGGTCAAACGGCCGGGCCCTTTCTGATTGGGCTGGTTGTAACATTGTGGTCACTGGATGCGGGTTTCTTTGCCGGAATTGCAATTGCTGTCGCGATTGCTGTGATCAGTTCATTTCGTCACACCAGCAAAAGGCACACCAAATTACTGCGATGAGGCGACAAAGGGTAATTTGGTCGCCTCCTGCAATTGCAGGAGCACATCGATATTGTACTCATTGCCGGTTAGATCAGCGATTGTGTACTGATTGAGTGCCGCAAAGAACGCCGCTAACGCCTCATGCAGGGCCTTATTCAGACCGCAGGTACCTATTAGCGGACAATCAGCGCCTGCCGCTTCAAAACATTCGGCCATCTCAAAATTTTCTTCTATGTCCCGGATGACATCACCCAATTTCATGCGCTCGGCAGATTTTGCAAGCCGGATACCGCCGCCGCGCCCTCGCATTGTTTCGATATATCCACAAGCAGTCAGGTTCTGGAGAATATTGAACAGGAATCGTTCTGAAAGGCCATAAAACGAGGCGATTTCCTTCACGTTCGTCAGTTCGCCTTTTGAATGACAGAACATCAACATGCGGACGGCATAGTTGGTTTGGCTTGTGAGTTTCATTTTCGAACGCTCCAACTGGAATCATTCTAAACTATAGTGTTTGACTGAACTTTTCAAATTGTTTACTCGTTTAGTGAACTTAACAGATTTCGAAACGAGTGATGACGCACTTCAAAACCGATCATCAGGACAATGGCCGTGCTGCGGTGGACTACATGAACCGTCCACCGGAAAACCTGGTTCTCAATGGATATCGTGGTTGGCTCCTGCATGCAGCAGAGAGCGACCCCTGTCATCTGTCAGAAGTTTGGAATCTGTACTGCGCGCAGATGAGCGAACGCAATGCCTGTTTCGTTATGTCCGGATTGGAGGGCCTCATCCGGCAACTGGGCATTTGTGCAACCTGTCCGCTGCGATTTGCCCGTCCGAAGACAAACTATTTGTGCCGCGATGAATGCCTGATCCTGGGGCTGATTGCAGGCCTGCAAAACAGTGATGAGGAAGCCGCATTTGAAAGCGCTTCCGCGCTCACCTGTGCTGCGAAATCCAATGAAGTCATGATTTCAGGCGGCGAGTTTGCGATGGCCCTGAAATGTGCCGGGCAACAATTGCTGCCCATCAATGCCGAAACAATACGCTGGATAGTCCATGAACGGGCTTCCCTGGCAAAAAACACGGTTCACTAAAGTCAAAAGGAAGTTAGTCCATGAAATCCAGGTTCTTTCCAAAAATGCTTGCTGCTGGTACGGCAATCTTGCTTGTAACGACGGGGATATCTGTCGCGCAAACTACACCGGAAGCCGTGATCGGACACTATGCCGATATCGCTGAGGCCAAGTATGAAGACTCGCTGACTACTGCCAAGGCGTTGGATGAGAAGATCAAGGCATTTCTGGCAAATCCGTCCGACCAGACCTTGAATGCGGCCCGCGGAGCCTGGTTAGAAGCGCGCGTTCCCTACCAGCAAACCGAAGTTTACCGTTTCGGTAATGCAATTGTGGATGACTGGGAAGGCCGGGTTAACGCCTGGCCGCTGGACGAAGGCCTGATCGACTATGTCGATGCTGGCTATTACGGTTCAGAAAGCGATGAAAATTCGCTCTATACCGCCAATGTGATTGCCAATCCTTCCATCACGGTCAATGGTGAGGCGGTAGATGCTTCTTCAATTACGCCGGACCTGATCTCCTCTTCCCTGCATGAGGCTGGCGGCATTGAGGCAAATGTGGCCTCCGGCTATCACGCGATCGAATTCCTCCTTTGGGGCCAGGATTTGAATGGAACGGACGCTGGTGCCGGCAAACGAGCCTATACCGATTTCAGCCTGGACAATTGTACCAATGGCAATTGCGATCGTCGCCGTGACTATCTGAATGCGGCATCAGAACTTCTTGTGAATGATCTGGAAGAAATGGTCGCCAATTGGAAAGATGGCGGCGCAGCCCGCGAAGAACTGAATGCGAAGGGCGCTTCCGGTGGTCTCGCCACGATCCTCACCGGCATGGGCTCGCTGTCCTATGGTGAATTGGCGGGTGAACGAATGAAACTCGGCCTGCTTCTGGGCGATCCCGAAGAGGAGCATGATTGCTTCTCCGACAATACTCATAATTCGCATCTCTATGATGCCGTCGGCATCCGGAATGTTTATCTCGGAACTTATACTCGCCCGGACGGCACGGTGATCAGCGGGCCTTCTCTTTCGGAGCTGGTCGCTGCTAAGGACGGCGAGCTTGACACGGAGACCAAGTCCGATCTGGACGCGACCGTCGGTGCGATGGAGGCCATGGCAAAAAGGGCCGAGACAACCGAAGCCTATGACCAGATGATCGCCAATGGAAATGCCGAGGGCAATGCGGTTGTCCAGGCGGCGATTGATGGCCTTGTCAAGCAGACCAAGTCCATTGAACGGGCAATTCTTGCGCTGGAGTTGGGACAGATCGAACTGGAAGGTTCAGACAGTCTCGATAATCCCAATGCGGTCTTCCAATGAGAATATTGAGTTCTGATCAATGATTGTCTGCAGTTGCAACATTATATCCAAAAGCGAAATCGAGGAAGTCGTTCACGGCTTCCTCGATGAAGACGCTTGGCAGCTGATCACGGTCGGCAAAGTTTATCATGCGATGATCAAGCGTGGAAAATGCTGCGGCTGTTTTCCAAATGCAATCTCGATCATCGTTGAGGCCGTTGAAAACTGGCACCGGCAGAATGATACGCCGGATGCCGAGATCATCCCTTTTCTTCAAAGAACGCGCAAATTGCTGGAAAGCCAGGACGCTGTGCGCAGATCCATGAAAAACACCAAACGCGCGGCGTGACTTGCTCTTTCTTCTCGCATAACGTCGCATCAGCAAAACAATAGGAGCAAGTCACATGAAGGGTAAAAAGGAAGTTATCGACCGGCTGAATGAGGCCCTGTTTCTCGAACTGGGTGCCGTCAATCAATACTGGGTTCATTATCGTCTGTTGGAAGATTGGGGCTATACCAAACTTGCCAAGAAGGAACGGGAAGAATCAATCGAGGAAATGCATCACGCTGACAAGCTGATAGCACGAATCGTCTTTCTTGAAGGTCATCCAAATGCACAAGATATCTCGCCCCTGCGAATTGGTCAGAACATCAAGGAAGTTCTTGAATGCGACCTCGCTGGGGAAAAAGACGCCTGGGACAGCTACACCAAGTCACGAGAGATTTGCCGCGCTGCCGGCGACTATGTGTCGATGGGCCTGTTCGAGGAATTGGTCAAGGACGAAGAGGGCCATATCGATTTCCTGGAAACCCAACTTGATTTGCTTGAGAAGCTTGGTGAGGCAAAATATGGCCTCCTCAATTCAGATTCGGCTGACGAGGCCGAGTGACGGAGTAGGTACATGGAGGGTCTAGTGCATCAAGCGGCCAAGCGGGTGCGCTGGACCTTCGAATACCTCAAACGTCCCGAAGACGGACCGGCTTGGCAGGCTCGATCCAATAAGCGCATCGGTTTACTTGGGGCACTCGCGGCAGCGTTGGTAGCTGGTTTTGCTTTCGCATCCGAGGGTGAAACCCAACAAACCGTTTCTTCAGATGCTTACTTCCAGGCCTTGGCAAAGAAATGGCCCGAGCGTGATGATCTGAGCGACAAGGACCGCAAACGGGTATCAGCCGTGACCACACCTACCGAACAATTCGAGAAAGCCGAGAATTTCGAGGTCATGCAGGGCGGTGCGGGTACTTCGAGGAAAAAAGTAAACCGTGACGCATTTTCCCATTCTTCCCAGAACCTGACCTTTGCCGAGGAAGAAGAATTCAAACTCGGCAATGCATTGTTTCGCAAGTTATGGGTTTCGTCTCCTGCTTCCACAAAAGCATCTGACGGGCTTGGCCCGCTTTTCAATGCACGTGCCTGCCAGAGCTGTCACATAAAAGATGGCCGAGGCCACCCGCCGGAGGCAGATCGTGATGCGACCTCCATGTTTTTGCGGCTGGCACGTCCCGCATCGACTGCCGATGAAAGGTCAACACTGGAGCAGTTTCTTGTCGCCAACCATCCAGATCCCGTTTATGGCGGTCAATTACAGGATCTCGCGGTACCTGGCCTGAAGGCAGAAGGCCACATGGTCATTGCCTATGAGGAAGTTCCCGTGACCCTTGGTGACGGCACGATCGTCAATCTGCGCAGGCCGCAATATTCCGTAACAGATCTGGCTTACGGTCCGCTGCACACCGATACCACGCTTTCACCGCGCATAGCGCCACCGATGATCGGCATGGGCTTGATTCAGGCAATTCATCCAGCCGATATTCTCGCTAATGCTGACCCCGAGGACGCTGATGGCGATGGCATCTCGGGAAGAGTAGCTATAGCGCGGGGTCCTGACGGCGAGCTGGCAATTGGCCGTTTCGGTTGGAAGGCCCAAAATGCGACGGTACGCCAGCAATCTGCCGGCGCGTTTGCCGGGGACATCGGCATATCGACGCCGGACGTACCGAACCATCAGGGTGATTGCACGATCGAGCAAACAGAATGTCTGGCAATGCCGGTCGGTGTCCAGGAAGCGCTGGGTGACACGGAAGCCCCGGATCCGGTTCTCGATCTTGTAACATTCTATTCCGAGAATCTTGCAGTTCCCTCGCGCCGCGATGTTGCCGACAGCCAGGTTTTGGCTGGCAAGAAACTGTTTTATGACCTTGGTTGCGCCGCCTGCCACACGCCCAAATTTGTGACCTCACGTGACGCCGAAAACAAGGCGCACCAGTTCCAGTTAATCTGGCCCTATTCCGACTTTCTTCTACATGACATGGGAGAAGGCCTAGCTGACGGCCAGCAGGTTGGTGTTGCAAACGGGCGCGAATGGCGAACACAACCACTTTGGGGAATCGGATTAACCGAAACTGTCAACGACCACACATTTTTCCTGCATGACGGGCGCGCACGTAATCTGAGCGAAGCGATATTGTGGCATGGTGGTGAAGCGCAAGCTGCGCGAGACGGATTTGCCAATGTCAATAAAACCGAGCGTGATGCGTTAATTGCATTTTTGGAAAGTCTATAATGAGAACATTTGTGCGTTGGATAAGCGTTCTTGCGATTGCCACAGTCGGATTAATTGGCACGCCAGCGAAGTCAGATCCGGTTTCGCCAGTGGTCAAGGAGATGCTGACTTCTACCTTGGAGAACTACATTCAACCTTCTTATCAAAACCTCGACGGTGCGACAAAGAGGTTCAACGAGACGGCCAACCAACTTTGCGAAAACCCAAATTTACAAAGTCTGGAAAGCGCACGATCTGATTTTCGGAGCCTTGTTTTCGGCTGGAGCCAGGTCGAGTGGCTGCGTGTAGGGCCAATCCTAGAAAAAAATCGTCTTGAGCGAATATTGTTCTATCCGGACAGAAAATCGACCGGCTTGCGGCAGGTTCAACGGGCATTGGCCAGCGAAGAACCGAGCGTGCTTGAGGTCGAAACACTCTCAAGGAAAAGTGTCGCTATGCAGGGATTGGGAGCTGTTGACTATTTGCTGTCTGGTACCGGAAACGAGGTTTTGGCCGAAGTCCCGCAATCCTATCGCTGTCGATACCTGGTTGCCATTGCAGGCAATCTACAAGCGATAAGCAGCGAGATGTCCAGCCAGTGGAAGTCCGATCAACCGATTACAGCCGAGTGGCTGCATCCAAACAAAGACAATCTCGTGTTTCGTGACGACCTGGAAGCCAAGAATTTCTTGATCGGAACGCTCATTCACGGACTTGAAGCGATCAAGGATGTTCGTTTCGGAGCATTCTTGCGCGAGAGCGCCGAGAGGGATCGACCGAAATCGGCAATATTCTGGCGGTCGGCTTTGACTTTGCACACCATCGCCGGAAACCTGGTTGGCCTGCGAGATTTTTATGAAGCATCACTGCTTTACGATTTGCTGCCGGAAGATCGTGCATATCTGCACGATGAAGTTTCGTTCGAGATGAAAAATCTGATCACTGTTGCCAACTCACTCGACAAACCGATAAGCGAACTGCTGCAGGAAAACGCTATTCGAGAAAGGCTCGCATTTCTTCAATTATCGGTCGGATTTCTGATTGCGAAACTGGATGGTCTGTTCGCCAATGCTGCAGGATTGGCAGCTGGTTTCTCATTCGGTGATGGTGACTAGTCATGATGGAGTTGGACAGGCGACAGTTTTGCCTTGCCGCCGGTGTGAGCTTCCTTACGGCACTTTCCGCAAATGGCCGAGAGCGGTTTGAGAATGCAGATTCGCTGCTGGCGAGCGCTTATCGAGACAAAAGCGGAAACTACGGTATCGCGCTACTAGGTGATCGCGGGGATATCATTTGGCAGGAGATTTTGCCTGGCCGCGGTCATGCGATTGCGGCAAGCTTGCGCGCGCCATATAGCGTTGTCTTTGCCAGGCGCCCGGGCAATTTTGCGGTAGCCTTCGATCCAACCAGGCAAAAGGGCCAACAGCTGTTTCATTGTCCACCAGACCGGCACTTTTATGGGCACGGAGAATTTTCGTCTGACGGTAATCTGCTCTTTGCCACCGAGAACGATTTCGAAAATGCGGTTGGGATCATTGGCATCTATGATGTACGCGATGGTTTCAGCAGAATTGGCGAATTCAAGAGCCATGGTATCGGCCCGCACGATGTCAAGCTGATGGATGATGGGATCACACTATGTGTCGCCAATGGTGGCATAGAAACGCATCCCGATTTCGGGCGCGCAAAACTCAACATCGCGACCATGCAACCCTCAATCGCCCTAATCGATGTGAGGGATGGCAGCCTTATTGAATTACATACCCTACCGTCGGAACTGCACCAACTTTCGACCCGGCACATGGATATTGCAGATGACGGTCAGGTCTGGATCGGCTGCCAATATGAGGGACCAAGGGTAGACCTGCCGCCCCTTATTCTAAAACTTCAGAAGGGAGCGAACCTCTCCCAGGTCGAACTGCCTGACAGCACCACTAGACGACTTGCAAACTACGTCGGCTCGATTTGCGCCAGCCAGGACCGCAATTCGATAATGGTAACCTCGCCAAAGGGGAACAGTGCAATAACGCTGGATGCGATTAGCGGAAGCGTTATCTCGATATCTGAACAGCATGGGGTTTGCGGTGTGGCAAGCAGTCAGAGTGGTTGGGCATTATCATCTATGAACGGGGAGTTGAACGGAAAAACGACATCTCTGTACTGGGATAACCACCTTACAAATGTACAAATTTAGACCGTTTGATGGTTTTGCAATTGTCCGTTGCTGGCACTTTTCAGACATTAAACGTGTGTCGCTACCGGAACATGCAAATGATGTTGTGATGTCTGCTTTGGGGAAATCGAGCTGGAGTTTTCGCTACTGCAGCAAATGTCAGCTCCCCCCCCAACACCAGGAGTTGGCTGCAATGCAGAAAATGTCCACATTGGGCCAAACCTGCCATTCTTGCGACTGATCAACGATGTCTGCTTACATCTAAGAACGGACATCATCACCCATCACCGCAATCGCTTTATAAGACTCCACGCCCTATAACTGCAGCACAGAATTTCTGATAGTGTTTTTTGTGTGCCCCTTAATTCTATATTCTTGCTCAATCCCTGATGTTCCAAGAGATTTCCCTGTTCCTTGAATTAAATTCCCTGTTATGAAAAGTAGGGAATTTCATTCTAAACCACTGTAATTAATCAGTAATCTGGCTTTCTTCACACCAAAATCGTCGAAAATCCGCAAATTTCCCTGTTTTTTCCCTGTTAAACAGGGAAAATCAGTCCGAGACCCGTTCGCTCTCGACTGCCAGCACAGCCAACCACATTCGGAAATTCATACTAGTAGCCACTGCTTGGGAATAGCTGCGTGGTTTCAATGCGTTGTCACAGCGGCCCAAGATTTGAGACCGGATTACGCCTGATATTGGCTCGTTATACAGTCTATCTAGCGAATACGTTAGTCTATAGTCATATCAGTAATGGGAATCTAACCCAGACTGGTAACAAGATAAGCTCATTTAGAATGGAAATCTGAAACCATGTATATTTGCCGATTAATAGCGACGAGCCAAATCCATGAATCGAATTGACGGGAAATTTGCTGTAATCACCGGCGGCACACAGGGTCTTGGTGCCAGCGTTGCGCGATTGTTTTCTGAAGCTGGCGCCGCTGGCATAGCAATCGTCGGGCGCGGATTGGAAAAAGGCGAGAAGGTTGCCAAGTCCATAACCGAGGAAGCCGGAATTCCAGTCAAAATGATAACCGCCGATCTCGCTGATATGGATGACGTCCTGAGGGTCATTCCCGAGGCGGATGGTCATTTTGGCCGGATAGACATACTCGTCAACGCGGCTGGGCTGACCGACCGCGGAAACATGCTGAACACCTCGCCTGAGCTCTTTGACCGGATGTTTGCGGTAAACACGCGCGCGCCGTTCTTCCTGATGCAAGGCGCCATCAAGGTAATGGAACGTGAAGCTGTCGAAGGGCGTATCGTCAATATCGGCTCGACTTCGGGCCATACAGGACAACCTTTTCTGGCGCCCTATGCGGCATCCAAGGGGGCGCTGTCGACTTTGACGCGCCATGCAGGCTACGCCTTGATGCGCAATCGTATCCACGTCAACCAGCTGGATATCGGCTGGATGTCCTCGGACAACGAGCGGGAACTTCAGCTGAAGGAATCAGGAGACCCCACCTGGGAGGAGAAAGCGCGCAAGTCATTGCCTTTCGGGCGATTGCTTGATCCCGAAGAAGTCGCCCGTGCAGTCCTTTGGATGGCATCAGACGATAGCGGCATGTTGACCGGAGCGGTCGTTCAATTCGATCAGTCGGTCTGGGGCGGATATGACGGCCAGGCGCCAGCGCCCGCCAAGCCGCTTGAGGAATAGATTTCGAAAATTGAAATCACACGACTGGCAAAGTCGACTTGCTTACTCCTCATGGATCGCAATTGTACCTTGTGTGGACAAGAATTTGGGAATGTGCCGGATCCGGCGGGTTGAAGCTTCGCGTATCGCGGATGTATGCGGCAGCCCTGGCCAGCTCATCTGCAAAATTGTGGGAGATAACGTAATCCATGGTGCCTGCTTCCAACAGTGCACGCGATATGGGAGTCAGTTCATGTCCGACAAAGATCGTTTTCTTTACATTTCGAAATTTCGCAAGTGCCTGGGCAACACCTCGATTGCCGCCAGATACATTGTAAATGGCGTCAGGAACACCATGCTCGTCAAAATACCGGCCTAGCTGGTCGTAGGTGGTTTCCGGTTCGTCATCCGAGATCAGTCGTTCTTCAATCCGTAGATCCTGAAATTCTGTCCTGAGCGTTCGTCTGAAACCCATTTCGCGCTCTTGCTGACATCTAAAGGATACGCTCATGGCAATCAGTATCCGGCCAGATTGGCCTGAGCAGGCATGGCCTATCAGCTGGGCGGCAACACTCCCGGCAGCATATTGGTCGTTGCCGATATAGGCATTGCGTCTGGAACTTGGCAGGTCGGTCGTAAGGCAGACAACAGGAATGTTTTTGGCACGCAATTGACGCACGGCCTGATTAACGGCGGGATGCTCGTGAGCAACAAGCACAACGCCGTCGGCTTTCTTGCCTTCTTCAATGATCTGTCCTGAGAATTTGTCAGCTTCAAGCCTGCTGGTCCTTACGTAATGCCCAAACACCTGAACGCCTGGTTTGGTTCTGTTAACGCTTTCAACTGCAGCGGCCATCGCCTCATTGAAAGTGTCGCCCGACTCGCAATACAGGCGAATGTCCAGGGAAGCTAGATCAGAGCGATCTTCATTCGCCAGTTTCTCAAGCGCTTCTATGACGCGTTGGCGTGTCTGTTCCCTTACACCCGAACGGCCATTGAGGACGCGATCGACAGTGGCAGAACCTACCCGCGCGGCCTCGGCTATCGCCTGGATTGTCGGCCCTCTCCTTCGTTGCAATTCAGTCATTGTAAGAGCCTCAATCTCAGTTTGATGTACTTCACATCAAAATGCGCTGCGAGTAGCGAATTATGTCCTTTTTCGCCAGAAATTTCATCACATTTCTGGAAATTGATGCAAATTACATCAAAATCTCCTCATCAAGATGCTTTGCTCATGTGACTGACGCAGATATTGTTCAGTCGTAAATGGGAGGAGCGCCAGGTCATTTGGCGCCAAGAGAAATGACGATCAGAATTGCAGTAATTGGTGCCGGAATAATGGGCACCGATCATGCCCGTATCATTGCCGAGGACCTGCCAGGCGCAACGCTTCAGGTCGTTTGCGACATCTCGGAGGAGCAATCACGCAGCTTGGCAGACGAATGTGGTGCTGTGGATTCGGAGACCGACGCAAATGCGGTCATTGAACGTGAAGATGTCGACGCAGTTCTGATTGCCAGCACTGATGACACGCATGCCGATTTAGCGATCGCCTCGATATCCGCAGGTAAACCGGTTTTATGCGAGAAACCACTGGCATCAACAGCCAGGGACTGTCTGCAGGTAGTCACCCTTGAATCCAGATTGGAACAACCGCTGCTGCAACTCGGATTCATGCGGCGATTTGACAAGTCTTATCATGAAATGCGTCAGACATTGGAAGAAGGCGTAATGGGCCGTCCGCTGATGATGCACAATTTCCATCGCAATGTGGTCAGTCCAGGCTCCTGGTTTACCAGCGACATGGCGATAACGAATTCTGCTTCCCATGAATTCGACATTGCCCGTTATGTTCTTGGTTGCGAATACACAAGCATCTCGGTGTCGACACCGCGTCGCAGTGATGATCAGGCCGCACCTGTCATGATGGTGCTGGAAACTTCCGACGGCCAATTGGTCAATATTGAGGTCAATAACAATGCTGCCTATGGCTATGATGTCCGCAGCGAGCTGGTATGCGAAAAGGGATCGGTTCATCTGATATCCGAATCTGCCGCGCGATACGACCTGGATTTTCAATCTACTGAACGTTATCCCGCAGATTGGCGCCCTAGATTCGCCGAAGCATACCGGCTCCAGAACAAGGCCTGGATAAACGCAATCAATACAGGTCAGCCCTCGAAGATTGCCGCGAATTCCTGGGACGGCTATTGCGCCGCTATCGCGGCGGAGGCAGGCGTTCGGTCGCTCACGGAAGGCACACGGGTAGCCGTCGAAATGGAAGAGGAACCCGCCTTCTACCGGCTTCTCAAGGAGGCGGCATGAAACTGGGTTTCGTCTCCGACAGCCTGGCCAATATGGCCTTCGATGAGATGCTCGATAACGCGGCAAACATGGGAGTGAGCGGTGTCGAGATCAATACCGGCGGTTGGTCGACAGCACCGCATTTCGACCTTGCGGAAATGAAGTCAAGCGCAGATGCACGAAGGAATTTCCTGCGGGAATTCGAAAGCCGGCAGCTTGAAATCATCAGCCTCAATGCGAATGGTAATCCGCTGCATCCCGCAGACTCAAAGCAGGACGAGTGTCTGAGAGATACAATCCGCTTGGCGGGTGAACTTGGAATAGGAACCGTTTGTGCCATGTCGGGCCTGCCCGCCGGAAGTTCGACGGACAGAATGCCGAACTGGGTGGTGTCATCATGGCCGCCCGAGACAAAGGATATCCTGCGTTACCAGTGGGAGGATGTCCTTTTGCCATACTGGCGTGGAATATCCGAACTGGCCAGTGAGTGTGGCGTAAAACGCATCGCACTGGAACTCCATGGAAATCAATGTGTTTACAATGTCCCGACCCTCCTGGGACTACGCGAGGCGATCGGGCCGGTGATTGGTGCCAATCTCGATCCCTCGCATCTATTTTGGATGGGTGCAGACCCGCTGATTGCCGCTGAAACGTTAGGAGATGCAATCTATCATGTTCACGCTAAGGACACGTTACTGAACGCGCCAGTCCAGGCGAATACAAGCTTACTCGAGAATGGCAGTTTGAACGACATTCCGGCGCGAAGCTGGAGTTATGTCACTTTGGGTTTCGGACATGGCGAAGAGTGGTGGCGCCGGTTCTGTTATCGACTTAAGATGGCTGGCTATGATGGCTGGTTGAGTATTGAACATGAAGATGTTCTGCTTAACAGTCTTGAAGGCTTGCAAAAATCCGTGTCACTGTTGAAGGATATTCTACCTGTCAACCAGAGCGATTTTGCGCCGCAGGCCATCTAGGGAGGGATATTGAATGAGTTTGATCGAACTGAACGGCATCACTAAGAGCTTCGGCGCAATTCATGCGCTGAACGGTGTCGATCTGTCGATATCACCCGGAGAGGCTGTTGGTCTTATGGGCGATAATGGCGCTGGCAAATCGACGCTGATGAAAGTGATTGCCGGAAACTATCCTCCGACGGCAGGCACAATAAAAATTGAGGGCGAGGAAGTTCAGTTCAGCCAACCCGTAGATGCCCGCAATGCCGGTATTGAGATTGTCTACCAGGACCTGGCGCTTTGCGACAATCTGACCGCGGGCGCCAATGTGTTTCTTGGTCGGGAAATGAAGAAGCGTTTTGGTCCCATTTCAATGCTGGATTATTCGTCAATGTACCGGCGTGCCGGCGAATTATTTTCGGAATTGAAATCTGAAACGCGCCCACGTGATTTGGTTCGCCAGATGTCGGGAGGTCAGCGGCAGGCGGTAGCAATTGCACGTACACGGCTTTCAGATCCGAAGCTTGTTCTTATGGATGAACCGACCGCGGCGATATCTGTCAGGCAGGTAGCTGAAGTTTTGGCGCTCATCAAACGTCTGAAGGATACCGGTCATGCAGTGATCCTGGTCAGTCACCGCATGCCGGACGTGTTCGAGGTTTGCGACCGCGTGGCGGTACTTCGTCGCGGCACCAAGGTGGCCGACAAGAATATCAAGGAAACGAGCCCGGAGGAAGTTACGGGCCTAATAATCGGGGCGATAGAGGCAGCATGACCGACACCATTCAAAACGGACAGGAAAAGTCCGCGCAAAATTCGAACGTCGATCACGCAGCCATCGATGACAGCATCACGCTGCGCCAGGAAGTATCCGGATTTGGTGCGGTTATCCGCACGCAGCCTTTTTGGGTTTTCATGGCGATCCTGGCAATTGGGCTTGTCATGACCTTCGTCTCGGATGCGTTCCTGACCGAACGCAACATGTTCAATATTACGAGAAACTTCGCTTTCTTTGGGATAATGGCGCTTGGTATGTCGGCGGTCATTTGTACTGCTGGCATCGATCTTTCGGTCGGTTCACTTCTGGGGCTATGTGCCATTACACTCGGACTCACGATGCAGGCCGGATGGGGCATAGAAGCCGGTTTCGTTGTCTGCATGTTGACCGCAGCAATCGTCGGCCTGATCAATGGGATATTGATCGCCTATCTGAAAATGGCGCCATTCGTGGTCACACTTGGTATGCTCGCAATGGCTCGTTCGATCGCCATGGTGATTTCCGACAACAAGATGATCTATGATTTCGGTCCGGATATGGACTTGTTCGAATGGATCGGCGGCGAAAGCATGCTTGGTGTTCCCAATGTTGTCTGGGTTCTGATTATCTTGACTGCCGTGTTCTGGTGGGTTTGGCGTTATTCGACCTGGGGTCGTTGGGTAATAGCCATCGGCGGCAATCCGCAAGCTGCAAAGCTGGCCGGTATTCCAGTCGAAAGAATGATCGTATCGGTCTACGTGGTGTGTTCAATGTGCACCGGATTGGCGGCATTCATGTTCATTGGATATACGGGTTCCGCTACCAATGGCATGGGTGTTACTTACGAACTAAACGTCATCGCCGCTACCGTGATTGGTGGTGCAAATCTGATGGGGGGCGTTGTCTACGCGCTCGGCGCGCCGATCGGCGCAGCACTGGTCGAGCTAATCCGAAACTCCCTGCTGCTTGCCGGTATCCCGGCTCTCTGGCAGCAGTTCTTTGTGGGTCTGTTCCTCATCCTTGCGGTGTTACTCGAACAGATCCGCAATCGCGGCGGAAAGTGAGCCGCCGTAGTGTACTCTTCAAAATCCACAGGGAGGTAGTATCATGAAGAGAGTATTGACAGCAGTGGCATTGCTTGCACTTGCCACCCCGGCCATGGCGGAGGACTACACCTTCGCACTCGTGCCAAAGGCAATGAATAACCCGTTCTTCGACCTGGCTCGGGACGGTTGTTACAAGGCTCAGGAAGAATTGAGCGATGTGACTTGCGAATATATTGGCCCAGGCGAACACACCGAACTTGAACAGGTTCAAATCGTTCAGGACCTGATCACCAAGGGCGTTGACGGTATTGCCGTTGCTCCATCAAACGCGCCGGCAATGGCCAAGGCGATCAAGGCAGCTGTAGATGCCGGCATTCCTGTAATCACCTGGGACTCGGATTTTCTCCCGGAAGATAAGGGCTTGCGGACGACCTATGTCGGTACCAACAACTACGACATCGGTGTAAACCTGGCCAAGCTGGTTCAGGCCCGTCACCCCGATGGCGGAACAATCTGCCTGCAAACCGGTGGTGCAGCTGCCGCGAACCACAACGAACGCCTCAAGGGTGCGCGTGATACGCTTGCCGGCAAGGACACAGGAACGCCTCCGGGATCGGCACTTGCGGGCGAAGGTGGCTGGACCGAGATTTCCGGTTGCCCGCTTATCACCAATGACGATGGCAATGTGGCTGTTCAGGGCATGACCGATATATTGGCTGCCAATCAGGATTTGACCGCATTCCTTTCAACTGGAGCGTTCACCCAATGGTTCGATAATGCCTATCGCAAGGCAGCCGAGCCATATAAGGGCAAGATGGATTCCGGCGAGATGACAATTGTTGTCGCGGATACGCTGCCCATGCAGCTCGAACAGACCAAGGACGGACTTGGGAACGGTCTTGTCGGTCAGCGTCCGTACGAAATGGGCTACAAATCCATGTTCATTCTTAAAGATATCAAGGAAGGCAAAACTCCGGAAGATCCGATCTATACCGGCCTCGATGTCTGCAATAATGATAACGTCGATACTTGTGTTCAATAAGATCTGACGACAACATATGGCGGGGCGGTTAACCGCGCCGCCTATTTTTACGGGCTGTGATGGAATCAGGGTTTGGCCAGAATTCCTACGAACCATCCATTATCAACACATTGATAGACTTGAGATAACGGAGCGAGATCCACATGAGTTTTGCTGTTTACCCAAGCCTGAAAGACAAGACCGTTCTCGTCAGCGGAGGCGCCTCGGGAATCGGCTCCGAGATCGTGAAGGCATTTTCTGCTCAAGGTTCACGAGTTGGGTTCCTTGATCTCGATGCGGAGGCGAGCGAGGCGCTAGCAAATGCCCATTCCGACAACGTCAGCTATGAAATCTGTGATTTGCGAGACATCGATGCACTGCGGGCCGGCATTACGAGCCTCCAAGAGAGACTGGGCCCGGTGCAGATATTGGTCAACAACGCTGCCCGTGATGACCGGCACAATTGGGGCGATGTAACGCCGGAGTATTGGGATGAGCGGATGGCGACGAATTTGCGCCACATGTTCTTTTCAATCCAGGCGGTAGCACCGGACATGATCGCTAGCGGCGGCGGTTCAATCATCAATATGGGTTCGAATTCATGGTGGGAGGCTGGCGGCGGGTTTCCGGCCTATGCAACGGCGAAGTCAGCCGTTCACGGATTGACCAGGACGATGGCACGGGATCTCGGCGAACATCGCATCCGCGTAAACACCGTTGTACCGGGGTGGATCATGACCGATCGGCAAAAGGAATTATGGGTCACACCGGAATCGATCGAAAGGCACAGGGACCGGCAATGTCTGCCCGATCTTGTCGAGCCGGTCTACGTTGCACGAATGGTACTGTTCCTGGCGTCTGATGATGCGGCCATGTGTACTGCCAACAACTATATGGTCGAAGCTGGTTCGATCTGATGATTGTGAGCATGGACAAATTGCCGATCGGCGATACCGGGCTTGCGGTGACGCCGATTTGTTTTGGTACCTCTGCAATTGGCGACATGCCCGACACCTATGGCTACAACGTCAATGAAGCGCGCGCTCGTGATACGCTGCACGCGATCTTTGATGGTCCTGTAAATTTCCTCGATACTTCGAACAATTACGGTTTTGGGCGAAGTGAGGAGCGCATTGGTGCCGCCTTGCGTGAGCGTGGCGGCATGCCGGAAGATCTTGTCATTTCGACAAAAGTAGACCGGGATATGGAAACCGGCCGATTTGATGCTGTACGCGTCAGGCAGTCAGTCGAGGAAAGCCTTTCGCGCCTTGGACTGGATCAAATCCCATTGCTCCATCTTCATGATCCGGAACATGCCCGCGACTTAAATGAAATTACCTGCACGGGCGGAGCGCTGGATGAGCTTTTTCGGTTAAAGGAAGAGGGCTTGGCGCAAGCAGTCGGCCTGGCCATGGGCCGGATCGACATGATGTTTCCAATTTTGCGAGAGTTCCCATTCGACGCGCTGATCAGTCACAATCGTTACAGCCTCTTAAACCGGTCGGCCGAGGAAATGTTCGATTACGCACACTTGACGGGTATCACTGTTCTTAATGCGGCTCCTTATGCCGGTGGCGTGCTCGCCAAAGGCAGCAAGGAAATGCCCCGTATCACCTATCAGGAGGCTGCAAACTCTGAGCTTGAGCCAGTGCGCAGAATAGAAGAAATCTGTGATTTGCACGGAATATCGCCAGGTGCAGCGGCATTGCAATTTTCGATGCGCGAACCGAAAATTACATCGACCATTATTGGCGTTTCCAAACCCGAGCGCGTGCAGGAAACACTCAACTGGGCTGGCGAAGATATTCATCCGGAAGCATGGGGTGCGCTGCTTGACTTGCCCCATTCCCGGGAAGACCCGGAAGCGGTTCGTGATTACAAGCCCGGATAGCGAATGGTGAAAGTGGCGGCCGCTATCACGCAATGGAAATTCGGCGATGAGGTAGAGCATAATGTTAAAAACAGGACTTCTTGGTGCGGGCCGCATTGCAGGCGTTCATGCTACCGCAATTTCCGCCAATCCAGATAGCGAACTTGCTGCAATCTCTGATTACTTTCCGGAGAACGCGAAAAAGCTTGCAGCACAATATGGTACGCGGGCCCGAACAACCGAAGAAATTCTGGCAGATCGATCGATTGATGCAGTTCTGATCGCCACATCGACGGATACACACTGCGAACTCATCGAAGCTGCAATTGCTGCTGGCAAAGCAGTGCTTTGCGAGAAACCGGTCGATCTTTCCCTCGATCGTGCACGTGAGTGCCAGCGCCGTGTAAAGGAAACCGGAAAACCGGTCATGATCGGTTTCAACCGACGCTTCGATCCGAATTTCTCAAAGTTTAAACAGTCCCTCGATGCCGGTGAGATTGGAAAACCGGAATTGCTATCCATCACATCGTTTGATCCCGCACCGCCCCCAATCGAATATGTGAAAGTCTCGGGCGGGTTGTTTCGCGACATGATGATCCATGACTTCGATATGGCAAATTTTGTTATGGGTGAGGTTCCAATCGCCGTCACGGCCGTAGGTTCCTCAATAGTTGATCCGGAAATCGGGTCGTTGGGCGATGTCGATACAGCAGCGGTTAGCCTGACTTACCAGGATGGTCGGATAGCGGTTATCAAGAACTCACGCCGTGCGGTCTACGGATATGATCAGCGCGTTGAACTGCTTGGTTCGGAAGGTCTGTTACAGGCGCACAACATGCTCGAAAACACCGTGGTGAAATCCACCGCGCAGGGTGTGACGGGTGCCAAACCGACCTACTTTTTTCTAGAGCGTTACATGCCTGCTTACGCTGCTGAGTGGAATGCGTTTGTGGATGCGGTCAAGACTGGCAATGAAGTTCCGGTATCAATTGAAGACGGTGTAGCAGCTTTAGCGATGGCCGAAGCTGCGAACCTGTCGGCGAAGACCGGTAAGACTGTTAAGTTGGACGAAGTCTGACAATAATCCTCTATGGTCCCCCGGGAAATCAATTGTTTGATCCGCGTATCGCATCGATCACCGCTTGCGTTACCCGCTCGGTGTCGGCATTGCCGCCAAGGTCCGGCGTATGAAATTGTTGATCGGCAGTCACCCGTTCAATCGCGTTCATCAAACGTCTCGCGGCGACAGTTTCGCCTAGATGCTCCAGCATCATCGCAGATGACCAAAACGTACCAATCGGGTTGGCAATACCCTTATCCATGATATCAAAGGCAGAACCGTGTATTGGTTCAAACATGGATGGAAATTCTCCTTCTGGGTTTAAATTCGCAGTCGGAGCAATCCCAAGTGAACCGGCAAGTGCCGCTGCCAGATCTGAAAGAATGTCTGCATGAAGATTGGTCGCCACAACGGTATCAATCGACTTTGGGCTAGTGACCATGCGTGCAGCCATGGCATCGACAAGCATCTTGTCCCAGCTGACGTCGGAGAACTCCGGAGCGATCTGTTCGGCAATTTCATCCCACATGACCATAGCGTGGCGCTGTGCATTGGATTTGGTGACGACGGTCAGCAATTTGCGTGGTCTTGACTGCGCCAGCTTGAAGGCAAAGCGCATAATTCGTTCGATACCTGATCGGGTGAAAAGCGAAACATCTGTTGCGGTCTCAAGCGGTAATCCTTGATGAACACGTCCCCCAACGCCGGCATATTCACCTTCCGAGTTTTCCCGGACAATTACCCAATCCAGTTCACCATCATCTATGTTACTCAGCGGCGATTTGATGCCAGGCAGGAGCCGCGCCGGCCTCACATTTGCGTACTGATCGAATGGCTGGCAAATGGCAAGCCTCAGGCCCCACAAGGTGATGTGATCCGGTATGTCCGGGTGTCCGGCAGAACCAAAGAGGATAGCATCATGATCCTTTATTTGGTCCCTGCCATCTTCCGGCATCATGCGACCATGCTGCTTGTAATATTCCCCACCCCAATCAAATTGGTCGAAGCGAAACACGAAGCTGCTTTCACGCAAGGCCAGTGCATTCAAGACTTCGACACCGGCGGCAATGACTTCCGATCCGATCCCATCGCCAGGAATGGCAGCAATTTTGTATGCTTTCAATGCGATCCCTCTGAGATAAAGCTGAAAAGTACCCCGCAACCGTTTATTCAGCTGATCGATGAATGTCCACTATGGGCCAAAAGCAGACACCTGTTTCTTGATGTGCAATGTCCAATTACTTGGTTTGCACCGCAAAAACATTCGGGGTTATCGAGCTTCCGCTAAGGGTCGGAAACAGACCATATCCGAAACAATACCTAGCTCATGAGGGCTTCAACCGCCTGACTTCAAGCCGCAGCCAGACATTTTCGCTCTTCTTTGAGTTTTGCCATAATCTTGAACCCCGTTGGGTCACCGTGCGCTCATAGGGAAACAGTGTAGGCAATTGGACGGATGCTCTCGCATCGAATTCCAACTGCTTGTTGAACAATGCATCCACACGCAGGTTCACCGAAAGCTTGCCGTCGGTCGTCAGGGTTCCCCGAAAGGTGTCGAAGAGCTTCTTCTCCGTCGAATAAATTTTCGAATCAAGCACGAAGAGCTCCCCATTCCGGTTTCGGACTTTTGCCCTTGCCAGTAGTGTGCCCGTGTTCAAATTTGTAATGTCATTTCCAGAATAATTGAAACGGTGGAACTATACCTCCCAATCGCCGTTAGTGTCATTAGGAGTGTTCTCGATCGTCTCAAGCAATGCGTTCAATGTCTTTTTGTCTAGATAATCACTTTCCTCTACGCGGCTGCGTAGTTGATATTTGCGCAAACCGGAACGTGATTTCGACCCAAAGGCACAGTCCTCAGAGCCGACCTCAAATCCCAATGCATTGAGTGCGACCTGAATACGCTGATAATCCTCAGGCTGCAATTTAAGCCCGCGTTCGGTTTCCTCAGGCGTTAATTCCACAGCCCGCTTGGGTAAGGCAGAGCCCGCGGCGCTGAGATCAAGCCTGGCGAGTCTCGATGGGTCGAAGCCATCGCTTCTTTCGGATTGCGCGTCAAGCTGATCCGAATTCTCGTCAACTTCTTTAGTTTGGTTTTCGAGTGCCGCCAGTTTCAGTTTTGCCAGATCGGCAAATTGGTTATCCGCTCCCGAAGGGAGTTTCTCTGCAATGGTACGATTTTATGCACCCACCGAGGACGTTCTAAACCTGACATACCGCTTACCGGATTTGGTACCTCAGTAGACTGCTGATAATGCGGCCCCGGTTCAAGGCGCGTTTCGGCAGAATTATGATTGGAAGGTTGGGCGTAGTCATGTCTTTTTCTCCAGTCCATCCCTTCACAACCCAACATCAACCCGTTGCTGACTTTGGAGACAATAGCGCAGCCAGGACGCTCAACTGGCGATATTACCCCATTGGGTTCATCGAGCGCCTGTCACAATTTAAGCAGCCCGGTGTTTTGCGACAGTAAATTTTGGTCCAGAGGCGACGTTCGCTACGTCTTGCGCCAATGGTGGCCGTGCGCGCAAATCGGTCACATAGGATTAGCAATGGTAATCAATTCTTGGCATGCCGGTCGCGGTTAACCCGCCTTAGATTTTGCAATTATATATAAACAATCTTCGAATGAAGTACATCAATACTTGATATTCGATACAAAATATGAAAGTGATATTTGTAAATTATCAAATAATAGGGCGTTTATTGTTATGTTTGAATATAAAAATCTCATGTATTTGCAATATGTCATCCTGTCCGTATTTCTGATAGTTTTAGTCAGCGCAAACAACGCGTACGCTGACTGCGATAGAGTCAGTAGAGTTTTTATTCCTACAAATTCTGCTTTTTCTTTTACTCCTGGCAAAGCCTTTTTTGATGCCAGGCGCTGTGAATGGCGTCGCAGAATCCGTATTCCCGATGAGTGCAACGCTAATTTGATAGCGATTGACGGTACTCGTCTCAGACCGGAGCGGATCGATATTATCCGCGAGGCAGATAACAGGGAGAGTTTGAGCCGTACCACAACAGCCTTGCCGAATGGTGCGTGGACGTACGAACAAAACAACTTCATTTGTAACAGCGAAGATTGTCGCAGCAGTATTTATCGAATCGAAACGTCGAACGAAGTACCTAATTTTGTTTGTTTTCAAACGATCACTGTAACTTTGGAATTGTTTGACTAATTCTATTGCTTCTCATTGGCTCTGAAACGAAAGGAATTTCACATGGGTGAAGATTCAAAAACGACCACAGAGACCTCCCCTGATGGCGGAACCAGAACTACCACAACTAATTCTGACGGGTCTTCCACAACGACAACAACTGGTGGTTCAAGCGGCAATACGTCTGTTAAGGTAAAATCGAGTAGTGGCGAGAGTATTACCGTTCATATTAATGGCAAAACAGGGAAGATCACCACGAGTATACCGTAGTATCCATTGAAGCGTATTTTTGATGCAGAGGTGATTACTGTGGCAATGTCATAAAGGCTGGCGTGTTGTCCCACGCACGAAAATGGCGTCAAGCGGTACTATTCTGCATGATAGATGAATTCCTGCAGTTGGAACATTTTAGACATTAAAGACTGGTCGTAATTTGGACAACAAAGACATCCGACGTTGGTCGGTTTGTCCGCGCACAGTCGCTTAATGACTTAATGAACCGGAAATCGTCGAATGTCGTCTTGAAGGATATCGCGCCGCGCTAACCGGTTGAAGTCACAACGGCAGCTCAGGGCCGGCTTGTAACATGTCGACCATTGAACAAACTTGCTCGTCATTAACCAGAAATGGCGCCTTTAAAGCCTGTTTGTTTTAGTACAGCTCAAAGACAATAATTCTGCTGATTAATACGGGTTCGATTTGTATTATCGCTGCGCAAGTTCAATTTGGGTACATATATCGCTAAACAGAAATCTTGTTAGAAATTTTCGATTAACTCAATTTTTGTAGAATTCCTCTGGAAAGACCTAATTGGCTTAGGTGAACCGGCATTTTTGGAGTGATCGTGGCAGTATTTGAATTTTTTTGAATTACTGCCGGAGAAATTGTCCATTGAAGAATAAAATTTACATATTCGCAATTACCTCGACCATAACCGCTCTGGTAGGCGTGTTGGCGTACGGTTATTACCTGGAGACTTACGACCATAAATTCATTACCAAGATTACAAAGGAAACTAAGATGATATCCGTGATTGGTGAATATCGATCAATGAACGGGTGTCAAAAGGTCATGACAAGAAACGGGCTGACTAGGATCGTTCAAGATACTCCGAGGCAATTCGTCGGTTTTGACGAACATGGATCTACAATGACTTGTTTACAGATGGGCACAGGCGCAGCTTCTATAATCAATGGAAAATATTCAATTGTTGAGCCGACTGCTCGCGCTCTCCGCGCCCGAGTGAGATTGAAACAATTGGCAAGGCAAGAAGCCAGTTCCTGGACGATGAGATCGAAAGCGATCAACTAGGGATCTTAGTAAGGCGCACTGATTATTCGGTTCTTAGTCTCCATCGGGATGCTGCCGGTGTGCAATTACACAAATGTCTGAATTGGGCCAAAAGCTGTCGTCAAATCGGATTTTGGTGAATGTCTGAAAGAAACCCGAAAGCAGACATCATTCGGACCGGGGGCAAAATGACCCAATGCCGACATAGCTGATCAATGGTTAGGACGTCTGTTTTTGGCCCATCGCATAGACAATATATCCGCTTGATCAATCACCAAAGTCGGCAATTTATGGGCCAATGCATGGTGTCTTGCGGGGTATTTCTCTCCGTAAAGGGAAAAATCCACTCATTATACAAACAAACGGCATTGCCCTTTTACGATAGCTAACCATGGTGTTAAATTGATCGATCATGGTCAAAATCTTGCGAACAAAAACTGCATAACTAAAACAAATAAAAACATGCCATTTAGCAGGTAATGAGTAATGGAAAATAAATTTTGTTACTTTTCTGTGTGTGACAATGAATATATTCCGCATTTCTTAGCAATGTTAACATCATTATCAGAAGTAGAAAAAGATATACAATTTTTTTTAGTACAAACAGAATTAACACAAGATAATATCAGCATAATAAATGATCATGCACGTGTTATTGATATCGATTTGACAGTTCTTGGTAATCCAGGGATTGATCTTTCTATTTTTGCGCCATGCGGTAATTATCCGGAAGCAGTTTGGTTAAAGTTTTATATCGATCAATTGTTCCCAAAACACTTTGAAAGGATATTGTATATTGATCCGGACATAATAATCCTAAATAAAATTAAAGGCATATTTGAAATCGACATGAATACAAAGCCTTTGGCTTCGGTAATAGACATGAAAGATGCCGATATTGAGTTTAAGCAAAATTTAGGTATTCCCGCTACCGGGAAATACTTTAACTTCGGATTGGTATTATTTGATCGAAAAAAATATGTAGAATTAGATATCGGGGACAAAGCTGCAGAGTTTGCACGTTCGAACCCTCAGAAAATTAGTTTCATTGATCAATGCGCATATAACGCCGTGGCTTGGCAAGATATTCTAGAACTCGACAATAAATGGAATCTCATGGCGGGTTGCCAACAAGGTCAACCAGAGAATGCGAATATATTACATTTCTGCGCAGTGAAACCTTGGGAAAAATCGAAAACACCGGGACGGGAATTGTATATTCATTTTCGGAACAGAACACCGTTCCCCTTTAAAGTAAAAACGAATAAATTATTAGAAGAAATTTATTTTCTCTTGGATTGTATAAAATTCTATAAAAATATTATTTTGAAGAAGAATATTAGAAGTAGAATATTTATTAAAACAACAAATAGAATAAAATTCAGAAGATATTGGAAAAAAAATTACAAATATAGATAATTTAATAATAGAAAAGGCGCGCTTCCACATTTACCTCATGTCAGGCCAGTTGTACCTTTGAAACCGGTCCCATCGGCAATCAATATTTGCATCACTTCCTATTATCAAATCGATCAGGTTTGCAATTAGCTTCTCAACGTTTTGACCCGACTGTCTATGGCCAAACCCAGGTGGATATTAGCAGCAATATCTTATGGAAATGCGGTGATTCTGATTTCTGACGGGAACACTTCGTTCATTGCCTGCCAAATTTACTTGATGAACGAGTTAGAACCAAAGATATCATTCACCAAGTCTCGGAAGTTAGAGTTGAACTAAGTTCGGTCTTGGATTTATCAGAACAAATGCATCAGAGTTAGCTATTGGCCCAAAGCGGATATGTGGTGATGGGTGCCAATCCAGCGTTCTATGGCTCTTTCCTTCTAGTCAAAGGTTCTTTGGCTTGACGACCATCGATTGCACACTTTTCCACTGTCAAATTCTTGCTGTCATTTTGATGGAGGAAATTCTATCTCGACTCGTAGCCCGGGTTTGTTGTCGTGTAGATATGTCTTGCAATCATGCAAATCCGCTATCGCCTTGACAATTGCCAATCCAAGGCCGTTTCCCGGTGTCGTGCGGCTTGAATCCAGACGGTACAACCGTCGAAACACCTTCTCGTGTTCTTCTGGTGGAATGCCATCTCCGTTATCGCACACGCAAACTGTGCTCGATCCGTTACTTTGAGCCAATTCGATAGTGACCTTGTCCCTGCCATATTGAAAAGCATTGTCCAGTAGATTGGCCAACATTTGAGTGACCAGCGATCTGTCACCCCAAACGGATAGTGCGCTCTCATTCTTTTCGAGCAAAAGATCTATTTTTTCACGTTCTGCCAATGGTTCATAGGCTTCGAACAATGTCTGCGCTACTTCGTTGAGATCAAAGGGCACGAAGTCCTTTTTTCGTCTGCCGGACTCAATTTGAGTAATGCGAAGCAAGGCATCGAATGTTTGATTGATGGTCTCCGCTTCCTGATGAATGGTGTATAGTTCGTCAGTTACGATATTGCCCTCGGTCGCTTTTTCAGCTGCGTCCTCGATTGAAATTAGCAGTCGACCAATTGGTGTCTTGAGGTCATGTGCGATGTCTGCACTGACTTGTTTTATCGCTTCAACAGATCCTTCCAGCCTGGACAGCGTTTCGTTGATCAATAACGCAAGCTGATCAACATCGTCTCCATATTTGCCGATGGGAAGTCTGACATCCAGCCTTCCGGAAGATACAAGAGCCAATTGTTCCTTCAGGTTCAGCAAGCGGCGATTTGCGGTGTTGGCGATCCAACCAAACAATAAGAGAGCGGACACAATCAAGGATGGAACCAGCCACATCAGCACGGAAAACATGATTTCGCGCATGTCGGCGACGCTCTCTGCTGTAAAGACTATTGCAAGTGTGTATTCATCCAAATCGGTTACGATGTAGCGATAGAGTTCGGGGTCTCCATCTTCTTCCAACAACGTTATATTGCCGTTGTCACTTGGCAGTTTGTCCACGTCTATGCTGGCAACAATGGCTGTTCCCGATTCTCCGAAGTAGTACTTTCGATCATCGGGGTCTTCAGTTTCAATATGCAGTCGAACCAGTTGTTCGAGACCGGCCTTTCCGCCACTTGCAAATTGCGCGGTAAATGCTGACAGCCTTTCTTCCAGCCGTTCATCAATCTGTTCATTAAATTCCGCGGTCAAGGTCGTGACAACGACCCAAATCGCGGTGCCAAGAAGGCCTATTACAATCACGAAACTAAGAGCTGCAGACCGGACTGCGCTGAACTTTAATAGTCTACGCATCGTCTCTGATCGTATAGCCGATATTCCTGACGGTCTTTATCAATTGCTCCTTGAAGGGCTTGTCCACCTTCGAGCGCAAGCGGCTCATCTGCGTTTCCACGACGCTGGTATTCGGTTCAAAATTGAAATCCCATATTCTCTCAAGCAACATTGTCCTGGTGATAATTCTACCTTTATTGCGTAACAGCAATTCAAGGATGGAAAACTCTCTCGCCTTCAGATCGATCAGCTTACCGTTCCGCGAAACAGTACGCTTGACCACATCCAGTCTTAAATCTTTGGCGATAAATTCCAGTTGATTAGCTTGGATATTGGGACGCCGTGCGAGCGCATTGATTCTGGCCATTAGTTCCAGAAATGCAAATGGTTTGACAAGGTAATCGTCTCCTCCTGCTTCCAGACCCTCCACCTTGTCTTCAAGGCCGCCGACAGATGTGAGAAATAATACTGGGTGTGTGCAGTTTGCCTGGCGCATGGCCTTGACCATCGTCAGGCCGTCCAATTCCGGCAACATCCGGTCCACCAGTACAACGCTGTAGTCATTTTGAATTGCAAGGGCCAAGCCATCGCGACCACTTGTGCAAACTTCGCAGGTATGGCCGGATTCCTTTAGTCCCCGCTCAACATAGTTTGCGATTTTGCTATCGTCTTCGACAAGGAGAATATGCATTCACCGAACCTCGGTAACATTATCTGAGGAAACCTAGATCAATTTACCGATGCTGCATATGCAGCTTTGCTCTTCTTCCGGTCTCGGCATTGCGAAATTCCTCTATCAAGAACATTGCCGGTTGCCGCTTCGATAAACGACCAAGCATAGCGATCACTGCCTAGTTCGACTTTCAAAAGCCCGGCCTTGTTCATAATCAATCGAGCAGAATTTTCCGAAGGCCGGCCTGCATATCCAATTTTGGTCGGTTTGCCCCCGGATCCGACAATGAAGGCCCGGACACCGTCATGATCAGTCTCTCCTGAAGCATTAAGAGGACTCATCCTTTCGTAGAAGTGGTTGTGTCCGCTCAAGGTCAAAGAAACCCCCATATCGTGCAAATGGCCGAATAGCGGCCGCATCATGTCAGTGTCATTCCGGTGCTTGGAGGAATATGCGGGACTGTGGAAATATGCGATTACACAATTTCCTTCAAATGTACCAATCTGATCTGTAATCCACCGGTACTGACGCGACCCGACGCCGACATCCTCCTCACTATTTACAGCAAGAAGTAGCCAACCAGCCACGCGTACGCTGTAATAGCCGTGACGCTTATAGCCGGCACGGTCGCTCCAGTACGAAAAATAGCCATTTGCCAGCGGACTTTTGTAATCGTGATTTCCGGGAACAGGATAGGTCCTGTCTTTGAACTCTCCAAAATATGGATCGTAACAACCTGCAAACTCCGCGGGAGAACCGTCCTCATAGACCAGATCACCAAGCGGTAGAAACAAGGCATCGGGATGATCGGCAATTACAGCGGCTATATCAGCCTGCCGACGATTTCTTGGCGTGACGCTGGATGCAAATCCGAATGAATATTTGAGATTTTCCCAGATTTTGTTTGATTCATGATCAGACCAACAGTCGGCGATATCACCAACAGCAAGTACACTTAACTGCTTCTGCTTTAATAAGTCCGGGCCTGAAATTGCTCCAGAATCTGCCTTTGACTGAGACAAGGTCGTTTCATCATAAACTCTTGCCATGATGTATCCAGCGACGGAAAAAAATTGCCCGGCTGATTGCTGGAGCAGCACAAGAAAGGCAATCACAGTCAACAACAAAAGTTTGGAAAATAGATTGGTGCGCGTGGACAAGGTATCTCTCCTTAAAGACATACCTCGTTAGCGCGAGAAGTTTTCCGTAAGATCTCATGAATCTTACAGTTTTGTAAAATCTGGAAAATCAGGTCGAACTCACTGGAAGGGATGAATGACCTGTTTAGGCAAATGACGTTGGTGGTCGATTTACAGTCAGCATGTCAGTTTGTAGCCCGGATGTGCCATTGTACTGATAGGGTGAAGGTCGGTATCGCAGGTAAATGAATTTACTGCCTGACAAAGGCCGATCGGATGAGCCCAAGCCCAGCTAGTGCAAACAGTCCTGCAACAGCTCCCTCAATCCATCTTCGAGTTCTGCGATAGATTGCCATTGCACCAGAAGTGGAAAATATGAGCGCATAAAATGCGTAGATCAGAAATCCCAAAATTATACAAAGTCCGGTAGCCAGAATGACGTGGCCGGTTCCACTTCCTTGGTCAAGTCCAAGAGCCAATACCGCCATCCACGCAAAGACAGCTTTCGGGTTTGAAAGATTGAGCAGCAACCCCCGATTGAAATCGCGCGGTCCTGTCTCAAGATGAATCTGGGCTTCTTCCGCGTTTTTTGCGGATCGTGCTGAATTGAATGCAAGCCAGAGCAGGTAGACACCTCCCATCAGCTTCAGAAATGATAGCGCGTAGCTCGATGCCTGTAGTAATGCACCCAGGCCGGTAGCAGCAACCAAACCCCAAAATGCCAGACCGGCCGAAAGGCCAAGCCCGAAATGTAGACCGGTCCTCCGGCCAGCATTCATCGATACCGTTATGACTGCGATTGTTGCAGGCCCGGGGGACGCCGCAGCAACGATAAAGGCAGCTGCAATCGTCATCAGACTGGCAATATCAACCATGATCAATCCCTCTAGATATCCCTAAATTCGCACTTATTCAAACGACTGAAAAGGGCCAGAAGCTACCAAATAAACTGTCTATTGGGTGCGACCATTATGATCACGAACCTGTCGGTTTTGCTGTTGGTCAATAACTGCCGATAGGCACCTTAAGCAGACGTTATTCGGACCAATTGGTGTGAGTGATACTTCTTTCTTCATTTTGCAGGCAAGTATTTGTCATGTATCGCCCCCCAAAAATGATAGAAAGAAAACGTAATCGCCATAAAGTAGTATACTTCTTCTGACATTTCAGTACCAATAATCAAACTTGTTATGCTCAGGAAAAAGAAAATATATGATATTATTTGATATTTGCGATTTGGAATAAATGATTTTAAAAATAATTTATCTGGAATAATTTTGGCAAGAAAATCAGATAACAAAAATATCACTGCTAGGAAAAGTGCTACAAAAAAATAGATCGGCAGGAATAGAAAATTCAGCAAATTGTGCAAATTTGTTTCATTTTGTTCGTTTATTTCTTTCCAGACATCGGGTGTTTTCCAACCAAATATACGCTGACCCCAACTAATCTCTTCGAATCCTATAAATAGAAAAACCGCACCCCATACTAAATAAAACTGCACTGATTCACCGCGATTGAGCCACGCAGTTGTAATAAATAATAACCCCGCGGCGACTGCGATGAGCGCGCTCGCAGTTTCAACTATATTATCTTCCCTATAGACTGTCGTATTGTGAAATAGATACCAAGATAGAATGATAATTACCGAGCCTGCGAATATGAAAATTGATGATTTTTCATTCAAAACAATATTCTTGCTGTTTGATAGTAAAATTAGATGCGAAACGATAAGTACGATTAACCAGATTAATCCATAAGCGACGACCGAAAAAACTCGGAAAGCATCTTCCAGATGTCCATCTGGCGATATATAAATCTCAAATAGATCTACATATTTTACATGGTAAAACACTGAAAAAATCAAATGAAATACTAAAATAATTAAAAATACAATGACCAAAAATCGCAGTGTATTCACAAATATCATTATATGCGTTTGGTTCACCATCATGGCTTTGCTCAGGCACAGGTTCGGCGTTTTGGCAGTTCCAGGAACTGGTAGCATGCAAAATTACAAGCAGGAAACATCCGAGACAAATGGTATATTTTGGATACGGCGGCACCCGAACTTAACGGGAAATTTGTCGCAATCTCCGCCAATACCATTTTCAACGAGCAAATCGGCGCGCCATTCTACGTCGTGCGGATCATGGTTCCGGGAAATGAACTGGGCCGTCTGAACGGACAGACGCTAATCCCGGGCATGCCGGTTGATGCCTTTATCAAGACACAGGACCGCAGTGCGCTCAGCTATCTGTTCAGACCCATGATGGATCAGATCCAGCGCGCTTTCTGCGAGGAGTAAATTATAAACGCTATCCAAAAACGCGGTCTTGTAATTGCCGATGTAGGCTGCTGCCTCCAACGACAAACTGACTATCACTTTCTGTTTCACTTTTCCGGCATCTGGCTGCGCTGGTGAGACTGAACAGGTATATTGGTCCATGGAGTTCATTCAATTCCCGTTCTTGTCCCGAGGCGCATTTTGGTCCAGGGGTCAGTTGGCAAACCAGATCCGGGATATGATGGCGAGACAGATTTTAATGGAGGAACCATGGCTGCATATAAAAAGATAGAAACTTCTGCCCCGATCCTGGGCACATTCCTTGTCGCAGCGATATTGAGTTCCAACGCTGCAGCGATGGACGGTGACGCGGCCAAGGGCGAAAAAGTGTTCAAGAAATGTGCGGCTTGCCACACAGTTGGTGAAACCGCGAAGAATAAGGTTGGTCCGGTGCTGAATGATGTATTTGGGCGGCCTGCCGGAACGTTTGCTGATTACAAATATGGCAAGAGCATCATCGCTGCAGGCGAAGCCGGTCTCGTTTGGAACGAGGAAGAGCTCTTTATCTATCTCCAGGATCCGAGAAAATATCTCCGCGCCAAACTTGATGACAAAAAGGCAAAGAGCAAGATGACCTTCAAGCTGAAAAAGGAACAGGATCGGCTTGACGTCATCGCCTATCTCAAGACTTTTTCCGCTCCGATGGAAGGTGAGGAAACCGAAGAGACGGAAGAGAAACAGTCAGAAAGCTGATGTCGAGGGGAGGGCGATTGCATCCTCTCGCGAGATTACCGTAGTCTGACGGTAACGAAGGCACATTCATCAACTGAATTCCTCTTGAGCCTTTTGGAGAATTAGGCTGGCGACGACCATTTGTCGGCGCTCGGCGGGTCCTATTTGCAATGCAGCAAACAAACTCTTGAAATTGACAGCAAGCCTTATCATATGATAAGAATATGTAAATCATTTGAGGTGAATCATGGCTCAAGCTGCCCTGCAAATTGCCGAAACGGATCGGTTGGCGCCGCTTAACCAGCGCAGGCAGATCAACGCTGTCGTCAAAGCTGTTGTTCGAACCGCCGAAGCGTGGAAACTGACAAATAGCGAAGCAGCTGCCTTGTTCGATGTGCCGTCGGCAACCTGGAGCCGGATGAAAGCGGGCATCTACAAGGGTAATCTCGATCAGGATAAGGTCACCCGGGCAAGTCTGATGATCGGGCTATTCAAGGGACTTCGCCTGTTGTTCAACGGCCCCTTGACCTATGGATGGCCAAAAACAATCAATGAGGGGCAAGAATTCAACGGTCGCACGCCTGTCGAGGCAATGATCGAGGGCGGCATTCCCGCCATGATGCGGGTCAGGCAACATGTCGATGCCTTGAGAGGCGGCGTGTGATCGATCCTGCCGGCCTGAAAACACTCAACTTCACGAAAAGCGACACGATAAGGCTGATTTCAACGGCCTATATCGATGAACCAGCCCTGTTGCCCTTGGTCGATGATGAAGATGATTTGGCATTTATCGAGGAAATCGAGGGCCTGACGTCATCGCGAAGACAATCGGGCATTTCACTTCCGCCAGCTATTGCCGCCAACGAGCTTCTTTCAGAGGCTGACGGCTATGGCTGGACTTATGTCAACGCCGCCTTCTGTTATACCCGCACGACCGGAAATCGCTTTAACGGGCCTGATCGTGGCGCATGGTATGCAGCCTGGGATGACAAGGCGGACCAGACCGCCTTGGCGGAGGTAACGTGGCATCTGACCCGCGAATTGGAGGCAACCGGCGTATTCGAGAACATCACCGCCTATCGCGAACTAATCGCTGGATTCACGGCCAGTTTTCATGACCTGCGCACAGTCGAAGACAAGGAATTGTTTTCCAAAGATCCGGAGATTGCCTATCCGGTAGGTCAGGCACTGGCGCAGGTAGTTCGCCAGCAAGGTGGCAACGGTTTCGTCTATCCCTCTGTGCGCCGCGCCGGCGGCTTGTGCCTCGCGGCATTCCGGCCACGTCTCGTTCAAAACATCCGGCAGGGCAGTACCTGGCTTCTACGATGGAGCGGAACTGCGATACCGGATGTTAAACAGGCATGAGCGATTTCTCATCCCGGTTTGCCTGTAATGTCCGATTGAACTATCCTCTCGGACACCATGCAGATTCGACTGAAGCTAATGCTATTGACTTGTCTGTTGGTCCAGGCTTGCTCGACCACGACGTCTACGCCGACGCCCGAAATTGTCGAGACGAGGCCGGTAAGGCTGACCGACAAACAGATCAATTCGGTCCATACTAAAGTGCGCGATTCGCTTGATGACCCAAAAAGTGCGCGGTTTGGACAGCAATCGGCGACCTATAGTTCAAAATCGGGAACCGCAGTTTGCGGCATGTTTAGTATCAGGAACAGCGCCGGCCAGTATTCCGATGAAATACCCTATCTCGCCATGATTGCCGAAAATGGTGCCGTCAACATCATGTCAATGGGTAAGGATGAACCAGAAACCGGCATCACATTGCGGGCCTGCAACGATCTGGGCATTGTTCTCTAGTCAATCCGGACGAGATTTTCGTGCTGATGTTTAGCCCACTCAAAAATAGCGTTTATGCTCGCCTGTTTTCGGCCCAGGTCATTGCCTTGCTGGGTACAGGACTTACGACTGTCGCGCTTGCGCTACTCGCCTTTGAGCTGGCCGGCGGCGATGCCGGCAAGGTGCTGGGTACGGCACTTGCCATTAAAATGATCGCCTATGTGTTTTTTTCGCCAATTGCCGGAACCATTGCTCAAAGACTGCCTCGCCGCAGCTTCCTTGTCAGCCTCGACGTCATTCGGGCACTCTTTGTTGCCTGCCTGCCATTCGTTACGCAGGTATGGCAGATTTATGTCCTGATCTTCCTGATGCAGCTTTGCTCTGCCGGATTTACACCGGCGTTTCAGGCAACAATTCCCGATGTGCTGAAATCGGAAGGCGAGTACACGAAGGCGCTTGCCCTTTCCCGCCTGGCCTATGATCTGGAAAGCCTGGCAAGCCCGGCCTTGGCGGCAATGGCCCTGTTATTTGTCAGCTTTAACGGGCTCTTTGCCTTTAACGCTATTGCATTCGCCATTTCCGCTATCCTGATCATCTCGACCACCTTACCGCGACAATCGCCTGCACCTGAAGCAGATAGAATATTTTCCAGTGTATCATTTGGAATCCGGGCCTATCTGGCCACGCCCAGGCTTCGCGGCCTGCTGGCCATGTCCATGGCGGCTGCGGCTGCCGGATCTATGTTGATCATAAACACGGTCGTCTATGTTCAATCAGTTTTGCAACTGGGCCAGCAGGAAACTGCCATCATGCTGGCGGCATTCGGCTTTGGGTCAATGTGTTCAGCGGTCAGCCTGCCAAGGCTGCTCAAGATTGTCGATGATCGGACCGTCATGATCTTCGGTGGGGTTGTGATGGCTGGTCCGATGTTCGTCGGAATATTCACACCTGGTTACACAACTGCACTGATCTTATGGGCAATAATTGGCTTGGGATATTCGGCGGTATCGTTACCGGCCGGACGCTTGCTTACCCGCTCGTCAGACCCGGCAGATCGGCCGGCTTATTTTTCGGCCCATTTTGCACTCTCCCATGCCTGTTGGCTGATAACCTACCCATTGGCTGGTTGGGTTGGCGGTTCCATGGGATTGCCGGTCGCCTTCGCACTATTGCTGGGAATTGTAGTCGGCTCGATATTGCTGGCATGGTTCATCTGGCCTGCCACGGACCAAACCATCATGGAACACAGCCATGAAGCGGTGGATCATGCCCATATGCATGTCCATGATGAACATCATCAGCACGAGCATGAAGGCTGGGAGGGGCCGGAACCGCATAGCCATCCGCACCGGCACGAACCGGTCCGTCATAGCCATGCCTATGTGATTGATTTCCACCACCCGCGTTGGCCGTGACAACCCGTTCGGCAGAAGCTTGCCCGATCACGTGTTCAGTGATTTGAGCTTCTCGACATACTCTTTCGGTAGGTTGGGTATCACTGGCACTTTCAATCCCATATCCTTTGCAATCGAGCCGATATAACCAAGGCAATTCGCGGCATAGATAGGGGCATACCACATCGGGTTTGAGTTCTTGTGCTTTCTTACAATCCAGACAACCCGCCTGAATTCTGCTTCAGTCAGGTCGATCCGGTACCGTGCAGTGACATAGGCATCCTCGAAATCGCCATCACTTGGACCGGTTTCCGCAGGTACTGGTACAACATGGCCGACAGTCCATGGCACCGTACTGGGGGTCGCCGGGTGCAGTCCCGATATCTCCACCATTCCCGGAACCAGCACGCCCTTCTTGTTGACCGGGATATTCCCGTTCTTGTCCAGCTTGCCAAAGACAACACTGGCATGTCCGTAGGTCAAAGCACTGCGCGCACGAAACTCGATGAAATAGGGCTTTTCAAGCTCGGCAACCGGTTTGATGGCCAAACCCGATGCCCCGCCATGCGAGGAAATCGCGGAGGTAAAAGTGGAGTCATATCTTTTGATCGTGGATGCGCATCCTCCCAGAACGAATATCGAGAGGAGGGCGGCCAGATAAATTGTTTTCATGAACGGCTTCACGAATGCAACTCGCCAGAAAATTTCATGGCAAAACCACCAAAAGGGGAAGCATCGCTTCCCCTTTTGGCTGGTCAAGTCACAGATTAACCGTTGGTTTCAACGATTACAGGTGCTTTACCTTTGCCCTTGCCATAGCTGACGCAACCGGCAAGCGCAGCAACTGTAAACAGTGCAAGTACGATTGTGATCGTTTTCTTCATAACAAGCCTCTTGATAGCTTACTGAGTTTAGCGCCAAGGAAATTCGTGAACTTCCATCCAACCCATAAGGCCAAACGACATGTTTTTTAGATTCCTGCTAGTGCAAACTTGCAACAATCGCTCCAAAAATAACGCCTGACTATTTTTTCATTGGTGTTCATTGCGCCGCTCAACGATGTTTGATTAAGGTTAAATTAGGCTTAAGCGCCGGAAGTTTGAGGCCTGTGCTAAACTCAAAATGAGCGGAGTTTCTGGTTGGAAGTTGCCATGTTCAAAATGACAAGGCTTGTACTGTTTGTCGCAATTTCATTGTGCATGGCAACCGTATCATCGGATACCGAAGCACGTGAAGTTGTCAGCTCACCGGGCGTAAAGAGAGGCACTATTCTGATCAAGACTTCCAAACGCCGCCTCTATCTGGGATTGGGAAACGGCAAGGCCATGAGCTATCGAATTGGCGTCGGTAGGGCAGGCAGGCAGTGGACCGGACAGCGCCGCATCTCTGCAAAGACAATCAGGCCCGCCTGGCGGCCAACTGCCGATATTCGACGGGATAGACCAAATATCGCTTCAGTGATTCCCGGCGGCGCTCCCAACAATCCGATGGGCGCGGCAGCACTTTTGATTTCCGGTTCCGGACAATACGCAATTCACGGAACAAACAGGCCAGGTTCAATTGGCGGTTATGTTTCCTATGGCTGTATCCGCATGCACAATAAGGATGTGCTGGACCTGTATTCGCGGGTTCGAATTGGCACGAGGGTCATCGTGACAAAATAGCGTTGGACATTTTAGTTCCATCAGACAATTCTTGGTGCGCGTGAATCTGATCAATCAGGAGGTCGGTCCCGATGCATAAATTTTTCATGATATTCGCCCTCGTTTCAGCAATTGGCTCGGTCAGTGCGAAAGCGGAAACGCTGCCATTGTCCGAAAATCTGATCGCGCTGGACAGTGCCTCGGGCGAGGAACTTCTAATGGGCGCCGAAGCCATCCGTGACTATTTCCCTTTAAGCATCCATTTTACCACGCAAGTCCATCCTGCCTATTGTGGGCCTGCCACCATTGCCATGGTTCTCAATGCGCTGGACGTGCCTCGTCCGCCATCCAATATGACGATTGGCCTGGGCATGTTTGATCAGGAGAATATTTTCACACCCGAAGCGGAGAAGGTAAAAGCAAGTTCGGCTGTCAAGAAGGCCGGGATGACGCTCGACGAATTGGGAGCGCTTCTTTCTGCCCATGAGTTAAGCGTGGATGTTACCCACGCTGGAGATTCGAGCGCAGAGGAGTTTCGCCAAATTGCATCACAGGTATTGGCAGATGACGAGAAATTCGTCCTGGTCAACTATCGCCGTAAGGAGATCGGACAGGAGAAGGGCGGGCATATTTCACCGCTTGGTGCCTATGATGAGGACACTGACAGATTCCTGATCCTCGATGTGTCGCGCTACAAATATCCCCCGGTCTGGGTTGAGGCAGAGACATTGTTTGCAGCAATGAACACCACCGATTCAGACAACTTCGACAAAACGCGCGGTTTCATCATCGTTGGCCGATAAACACATCGCTGCCGATTTGAACCATCTGCAGCTTCATGCGGATTGTTGTAGCGCGAAGTGATGCCTATATATTCAGTTCAGACCCGAGGAGAATTGGATATGGCTCAATATGTGCGTTTTTTATCTGGAGTCGTCGGCGCGATCGCTGTTGCGACTATGGTTGGCACCAGCGCAAACGCATTTCCTGTCAAGCCTCGTAGCCACTCAATTGAATCTGCTGCGCAGGCAGTGACTTTGTATAGTAGTGATCCATATGTCGAACTGCAGAAACTGTTGCGCCCGCATTTTTATTTTGGCGGTAGGGTCAGTGATGCTGTCCGCGCCGCAACGGGTGATCCAAATATAACCGTGATCGACAGGCGTTGGAAAACCGGTGCAATATACCAATGCAATTATGAGTATTGGGGCGTAAGAAAGGAGAGGGTCATGGTCTGTGATTAGACCACGGGCCCTCAGCTCAAAACTGGTGTAACAGAGATGCTGGTTAAAACATTGATATTAGTCAAGCCGCGCGGCAGGGCTAGAGATAATCCTAGCCAATCGCCAAATACGCGACCCAGGCAGACAAGATAACACCGCAAACAATTGTATAGGCACCATTCCATTTAAGCCCGACATGGGTCGCGCTGACACCACCAAGTGCCCCGACCAGCAGGGTGGTGGCGGTAAAGGGCGAGCTCGCACCACCCAGCGCCCAACCCGCGGTTATTGCAGTGACCATGGCGGCAGCCGAGACCCCAAGGGTAGCAGGATCTGGCAGGAGCGGAGCAAATAGGGAAACAGACAAGATCGGGTTCATGCCAATCTGCCCGGTCAGCGGAATCAGCCAGACCAAGCTGACCAGGACCAGCCATCCGGGGAAGTGCGTCAGTCCTAGACCTGATTTTTGAAGAATAGGTACGAGTAGCGCGCTACCCAGAGTGCCGATAAATCCAGCCATCATCAGGAGGACCAATTCTCCCCGATATTGCGGCAGATCATGGGTCAAATAGGATGCGGATCGTTTCCCGATTGTAGCCAAAGGCCGCTTACCATTAGCCTGGATTCCGATCCACAATCCCGCCATTATGGGGACAACAACGATTACCAGACCAACAACGCGAATCCCTGTGATCAGGTGAAGTCCGGCAACGGTAAATACCAGGATTGAAAGCAGTCCCAAGAGGGGAATGACACTCGCCCAACTGCCCTCGGCTACGCTCACCTGGGTTGTTCCGGAAACCACCGGTGGCCTGAACCAGGCATCCATCACCCACCCGGTTACGGCAACGACGACACCAGTGACAAGACAAGGTAACACCGCTTCACCCCAACTTGCTCCGGGTATGACCGAGGTTGTAATCGCCATTGCGAATGCCAGCGGCGACCAGGGCAATGTCGAAACAAATCCTCGCTGGATGGCAAGGAGCATTCTGCGCGTTCGATGTGATCGGATTTCGGGATTTGGCTCATCGCGCGCACTCGCGGTTGCGAGGCTGCCGAGCAACGATATTGTGCCGTAATACAAAAGGGGCGCAAAGATCTGTCCGCCAAGGGTCAACGCGGCATAGCGCCTTCCCGGAGGTTGTTTGGCCAGGAAATTTCCGCATTTGCGTATTGCTTCAGAGCTGTCGGCAGCGTTTTGCAGGGTAGTCAGCGCCGCGAAAAATGCCGCGATAAAGGCAGATTTGCTCAATGCATTCTCTACCATCGCCAGACCGTCGGGCCGCGTGATCAATGCTCCGGCCGCCATGACCATGCCAACGACAACAAACAGGACACGGGACCAGGCGACACTCGTTGACAGCAACATTATCAAGGCGAAGCTGCAAATGATTGAAAGCTGGGAAAAGAGCGGCGGACCTCCCCACTCATCGACAATTACAAACACAGTGATACCGAACAGCAGTGCTCCGACAACAGTGTCGATGACAATAGATTTGTTCTGGTCAGAGGACGCCGACATCTAGGAGTTGTAAAACACTGGGGATTTGCTGGTCTGGTTTTTCACGAATTGCATTCTGGCTTTGGGTGGCACGGAAGAATATCCCGCTTGAACAGTGAACTGAAATTCTGATTGAACACTTCAGCCACAATATTCTCAATAGCGCAAGCGATTGTAGAAATTGAAAAACTCCGCTATTTTCCAAGCGTTAGCTTGGGAAATTTGTTATGTCATGTTTGAAACAATCAAACAGCCTCATCGTATTGAACCGCATCGATGAACCAGCCTAGAAGAAACAAGAGAGCCGTCGTGACATCGATAGATGTCGCAAAACTGGCCGAAGTTTCGCAGTCGGCCGTCAGTCGCACGTTCACACCAGGTGCAAGCGTGTCGGATGCCACGCGAGAACGGGTGATGGCAGCAGCATCTGAGCTGGGTTACCGACCCAATGCACTTGCGCGCGCCATGATTTCGGGTCGCTCACGCTTGATCGCCATTCTGGTCGCCTATCTCGAAAATCAGTTTTACCCGGTTGTCCTGGAAAAGCTATCGCGCGCCTTGCAAGCAGACGGGTATCAGGTCCTGCTTTTCATGACCGATCCGGGGGGGCAAGACGAAGTTGTTCGCCGGATCCTGCAATACCAGGTGCAAGGTATCTTGATGGCTTCCGCAACGATGTCTTCAAACCTGGCGAATGAGTGCGCCGAGACAGGCATCCCGGTCGTTATGCTCAACCGCTATGTCGCCAACACATCGGCAAGCAGTGTCACTTCCGACAATATCGAAGGCGGCAGGATGGTCGCCGACTTTCTGGTGCGCGCAGGCCATAAGCGCATTGCCTATATCGCGGGTATAGAGGATTCCTCCACCAATCGAGACCGAGAGGCAGGCTTCTACAGTGGTTTGGCTGATCATGGACTTGTGGTCTCGGGTCGATCGGTAGGCAACTATACCTTTGAAGGCGCTGCGCTCGCGACCCGTGAATTGTTTTCCCGGTCGGTAAAACCGGATGCTATATTTGTTGCAAATGATCATATGGCGTTCGCGGTGATGGACGTCATTCGCTCGGAACTGGGTTTGAGAATTCCAGAGGATGTTTCCATCATAGGCTATGACAATGTTCCGGAAGCGTCCTGGAACGCATATGGATTGACCACGGTCGAGCAGCATCCCGAAGAGATGGCGCGTACTGCGATCAAAATCCTGTTGGAACAGGTCGAAAACCGGACGGTCGCCAAACGTGCAGCTATTCTTCCGGCCAAGCTAATTGTTCGAAGCTCTGCTAGAACTCCGGACTGATCTGGCGAAATCTAAGTGCATTCTGACCGATATCAATCCAGAGCTAGGTTGAAAGCGGTCGCTGTAATGTCTTTAATCGTGGCAACTATTGTGAAGCTGTTGTGAATTTTTGCTCAAATAATATCAGCAAAACTTGACATGTTCTTTGTTTGGCGCCCAACTGCGTTCGTTCGTTAGGTCATTCATTGACAGGAACACCCATCAGGCGTCAGTCTTGACGCTGCCCAAGGTCCACGCCGGAGCAAGTAACTGTAGCCGGTCAGATTAATTCTGGAGGAAGAATTGCATAAATTTAGTATCGTTAGCGGCGCCGGCGGTCAGTTTCGGGTTCGGTTTTCCTACAATTCAGAGATCATGGTTTGGTCAGAGAATTATACCAGCAAATCAAGCGCCAATAATTGCATTGAATCCATAAAGGCCAATGCACCTTCGGCACCGGTAGTCGATCTTACGGCAGATGAGACTGGATCGGGCTATCGTTTTGAGATCGAGAAATCGAAGAACGGTGAGTTCTTTGTCAGATTCCGTGCCTCAAATGGTGAGATCATGGTCAGGTCTGAAACCTATACTTCCAAGGCCAGCGCTAAAAATTGCATTGAGTCAGTTCAACAGCGGGCTCCTGATGCACCGGTTGAGGACGAAACCTGACGCGGCGATTTGATCTGCCAGTAGTCGCCGGTAGAGCAGAACTCCCGACAGTTGAATTACGATACGATAGCTAAAATCGGGTGGTCGCCATTGCCGCGGCTGCCCGGGAATCTAAGAACGTGTTGCTGTGAACTTTTTGAGCTAGCGTCTCGCAGCGCCCATGCCGGAATATGAAAGCACCCAATTCATGCGCATTTATTTTCTTGGTCATAGAGCATTTCGATAGGTATAGCTTTATCAGTCTTTATTGGGTTCAACGATTTTCAATGAAACGTCTTTGACAACAATGCCGCGACCTGCGCCTTCGACATCCGCCCAAATGCCAATGAAGTCGTTGCCAGAAGAAGACGTCATTACGGGAACATCATAGTCAAAAGAATGATCAGAATACTCTTCCCTTGGAGCGAATTTTCGCCAACCGCTATTCCCGACCATAGCGGTTGAATAGGCAATTCCAAAGAGCGGGGACCCGGATTTCTTTGCTGTACGGGCGGTAATTGTCACTCGAACTTTTTTTCCGCTCACGGCAGCTTCCACCTCTGGCCCCAGTACAATAAATACACCTTGCGTAGATCCACCACTTGCCGCATCCGGCCGGTTTGAATTTGCAACAAACGGCGCAGAACCAGGACTTCTAATGAATTTATTGTCTTTTGATGCCCTCAGGTTCGTATCTTTGGACAGAGAGAAAATGACGCTCTTGTCTTGTAAGCTCAGAAAACCTGAGAACCAGAATATGAGAAATGACCCCGTCGCAATAAGTAAGAGTGCCGCAATTAGCACCGAACGTCTGATCTTGGGAGAATTAAGGGTATTATATCTTCTTCTCTCATAACCCAAATTCAAGCCTGACGATGCGGCAGATACTACTTGTTCGAATTTCTCCGATAAATGTATCCGCCTGGCGTCTCCTGAGTCGGGATATTTGTCGCTGAGGTTTTGATAAAATCCTTGCCTTAATTCAGTAATGTATCTTTCGGCCCCATCGGGATGAGCGCGTGCGCGTTCAATCAGATTCTGTACATTCTTGTCTACGGTTTCCGACGGTCCAGCCAATGCAATTTTTTCCCGGTAAGCGTGACTGTAGTTTTCTGCGTTTACGAGATTTCGAAATTTGACACGGGCGTACAATGTGCACGACAGGCAGTGATTTCAAAGTATTTATTGCCTAAAAATGTAGGGCATCCGGCCGACCAGGCATGTCCCAAGGGTCAGATTTTAATGTTTCTTCCCATCTATTTTTCATGATCGCCATTTCCTTGAAAAGCCGCTCCGACTTTTCCGGTGTATCGTCAAATCCCCGACTGGCACTTTCGTGATGGATTAGGTCGACATTGGGCGTATAGATGATTTTAAAGCCTGCTTTTCCCAGTTTCAGGCAATAATCGACGTCGTTGAACGCGATTGGCAACTCTGCTTCATCAAGGCCACCAACCGAGAAGAACAACTTCCTTGACGTCAGCAGGCAGGCACCCGTCACCGCAGAAACACGCCTACGCATGTTCAACCAGTTTGATTGGCCTCGATAGGTGGTCGGAAACCCCTTGTATTCATGTGACGCAACACTGTGCTGATTGAGCGTTATGCCTGCGTGCTGAATGGTGCCGTCTGGATATGAGAGCCGGGCACCAACCGCGCCGACGCCATCTTGTGTGCAAACGCCCACCAATTCATCAAGCCAGTCTGGGGAACAAATTTCTATGTCGTTATTGAGCAATAACAAGAGTGCGCCGTCAGCAATTTGCGCCGCCTGATTATTGATGGCAGAAAAATTGAAATCACCGGAATACCGGTGCACGGACACATTATCGATCTGGTCGATCTCTGTCAGCCAATCCAGCGTCTCTGATCGGCGTGAATCATTGTCCATGATGATGACTTCAAAATTCGGATAGCGCGTTGTGTCGAGCAGCGAATTCATGCATTTCCTGAGTAGACCAAGTTGATCGCGCGTCGGAATAATGATCGATACTTTTGGAGCAGGTTGCGGAAGCTCGTATTGCACGACATACCTTCCTTCGATAAGCCTAGCTTCCCCAGAAGTTTTTTCCCGTTCCAGGAATTCATGCAATGCCTTTAGCCCGGCTTCCATCGCTTTTGGCTTTGCTTCCGGATTTCCAGCTGTACTCGCGGAACTCTTTCGCCAGTGATACAGGATCTTGGGAACATGAAAGAATGCATCATCAGTAGATGCAGACAAGACCCGGAGCGCCAGATCATAATCCTGGGCGCCGTCAAAAGCAGGGCGCAGTCCACCAAGCTTTTTGACCAATTTTGTACGATAGACCGCAAAATGATTGATTACGTTGAAATTGAGCAGGTTTTCCCGATCAAAAGATGATTTGAAACGTGGTTCAAATCGTTGCCCGTCCTCGTCCAGCTTATCCTCGTCCGAATAAATGCAGTTGGCTTCGGGATGCTTGGCTATCGCTCCCGCTACGGCACGAAGAGCTTGGGGCGCCAGCCGATCATCATGATCCAGAAATCCCAGCCATTCCCCGGTGGCAGATTCGATCAGCTTGTTGCTTGCCGCAGAAATCCCCAGATTTTCCTTGTTTCGGATCAGGGAAATTCTTGGATCAGCATTGACGTATTTGTCCAGGATTTGAACGATATCTGGATCTGTCGACGCGTCATCGCAAATCAACAACTGCCAGTCATTTCGATCTTGTGCGAGAACGCTTTCGATTGCTTCGCGTAGATGCTCAGCTTGAGGATTGAACACAGGCATGATCAACGCAATTTTTGGCTTGCCTCCTTTTTCGATGCCAAGGTCATCGCTCTTTTGCCCATGCTCCGCCACGGCCGCCGCCTCATCGGCGACCCATTGGAGATATCGTTTTTGAAAATCGGCATCCTGCCTTTGCAACTTCGTAGATCTTACAGCCAGCCTATACACGCCTGAAAATCCTGATTGGTGGAAATTCGTCCAGGCGCTTCGTGCCAGGCGCGGCCAATCCTGAGGAGAGCTAATTCGACGAAGGGATGCTCTTGATATCGAACGAAACAGTTCAATGCGAGACGAAAGTCGAGTGAGCTTTATTGCAAGGGAGCCTTCTTGGATTTGACCTGATTCAATCCACGTCGAATGAGCTTTTTCCGGGAGAACAAATTCAAGCTTCATAAAAGGCGATTGTTCCAACCGGTTAATACGCACGGATCCTATGCGTTCCCGGTTCGCCTCGGGCCGATATGCAATCTCGATGTTGGGAATTGCTTCTTGGGCCTCCCGCCTTATAGACAAACGATACAATCCGCGCGGCAAAGGATGGAGGTTCTCGGGAAGTCTAAACTCACTTTTCCCGTCTGATTCCTGGCAGTCTATTTTGAAATTTGCAGACGAAAATATCCGCATCAAAAGTCCTTAATTAAGATACGCGGTGCAGTTTCTTCGCTTTATATAATCGAAGGAAACAAGGTCGTTGGAATTGAATGAATGAAATTTTGAATATTATTTCAAGGCACCAAGCACATAAGGAAGCGACTTATCACTCCTCCCTGAACGCCTTCGCAAAGCTGTCGCGCACCGGACGGACAAGATATTCGACAAACGTTCGTTCATCTGTCGTGATGAAGACGTCGACCGGCATACCGGGATAAATTTGTTCTCTGTTGATTTCTGCGGGCAGTTCGGAAGCGACCTGAAGCCGCGCCGAATAATAGGGTTCGCCGGTAGCCTGATCCGTTAGTCGATCGGCAGAAACATAGGAAATTGTCGCCGGAACCTCTGGAGTTGTACGGGCATTTAATGCAGCAAACCTCAAAAACGCTTCCTGTCCGAGCCGGATGGCGTCGATATCGGTGGGAAATATCCGCGCTTCAATGATTAGTTCGCTTGATGTGGGCAGGATTTCGATCAGCTCTTCCCCGGGTTGCACAACACCGCCGACAGTCTTCTTTTTAAGCGATAACACAATGCCATCGGTCGGCGATCTAATCTCCGAGCGCCTTAGCGAGTCTGCGCGGGAATTCAATTGTTCTCGAAGATCGTTGATGGTGGTTTGAAGTTGGTTGACCTGAGAGGCAGCTTCCTCCCGTCTCGAAGCTTCCCGTCCGGCCTTCTCATCCTCCATCTCGGCAATGGAAAACTCTCGCTGTGCAATGGTTGCCTTCAGAGCCCCGATGCGGCCGATGGAATCAGCCTCTGACTTTCGCAGGGCATCATATTGGTTTTTGGGTGTCAGCCCGTCATCGAGCAGCTTTTTCTTGTCCTTCAACTCTTCGCGAATGATAGCCAGCTTGTTGGCCTCGGATAGTTTCTGGTCTTCCAGACCGATTATTTCTTCCTTCAGCGCTTTTCTTCTTTGGTCAATTGCAGAAAGCTGTGCCTTGTGTCGTTCGAGCCTGTTCTTGAACTCGGCTTGCTGCTGCATGACATCCTGCTCAAGACCAAGTCTTTTTGCATTGTCTTCCAATGCAGTAGGGTTCGATACTTCCTCATTGCCATCGCGCTCCGCGACAGCCCGCCAAAACCTGGCCTGGGTGAGCAACAATGTCGCCTGAACCCGATTGTGTTCTGCATCCAATCGTGTCTTGTCGAGGACGATAAGGACATCGTTTGATTCCACATGATCGCCTTCAACGACTTCGATACTTTCGATAATGCCGCCTTCCAGATGTTCGACCAGGCTATTCTCTCCCGAGGCCTGGACGACGCCGCTGGTCACAACAGCGCCCGATAGCGGTGCCAGTGCGGCCCAGGTGCCAACCCCTCCGAAGAACAACAATAAGATTAGGAAACCCAGCGAGACCACCAATGCAGGACTGGTAGGCACGGAATCAGACCATGAGTCTGACGATCTGGAAACTTTCGGTTCGTCAGCTGTAGGTTTCTGGAGCGTTTCACCAGATTTGCTGGAAGGTGCCTTTGCCATGCCTACCTCAGATTTGCCTTGACGCCCGGAGCAAAACTTGCCGATACGACAGTGCCGTCGCTCTTTTGCCGGTTGGCCACGTTGGAATTGCGAATTCTGGCGATGACTTCTTGCCGGCTGCCAAACTCTCGAACCTGACCGCTATCCATAATCAGAATTTTGTCGACGTGATCCAGCGCAGAGATGCGCTGAGTGATCATGACGACGGTGATATTATTTGTCTTTGCGTCGGCAAGCGCTTCCAGAAGCGCCGTATTGCCTGCATCGTCCAGACTTGAATTGGGTTCGTCAAGCACCAGCAGTTTCGGTTTGCCGTAAAAAGCGCGCGCCATGGCAATCCGTTGTTTTTCGCCGCCTGAAAGCTGCAACCCACCGGGCCCCACCTTGGTATCGAAGCCGTTCGGAAGATTTTGAATAAGCGGTTCGACATGGGCAAGCTGAGCAGCCCGTATAACCGCATCATCATCCTCTGAGACAGCAAAACGGGATATGTTCTGCGCGACCGTGCCCGGCAAAAGCTCGACATCCTGGGCTAGATAACCGATATGCTTGCCTAATATGTCCCGGTCCCAGTTCCAGATATCATGGCCATCAATCCTGACATGGCCAATTTTGGCTTTCAAAGCACCGACGATAATGCGTGCGAGCGTTGTCTTGCCTGAACCTGATGGGCCGATGATTGCAACAGATTCACCGGGCTCAAGCTGAAAAGCCACATTTTGCAGTATTGGCGGGCTCGTTGGTCCCGCCGGATTTGGCACGTGTACATTGTTGACTTCGAGCTTGCCGATCGGGACCGGCAATTCTGTTCGCTCGGTTTGAGCAGCCGTCTGCTCAAGAAATCCCCTGACACGTAGCCATGCCTGCCAACCGGCAGTCAGTTGGCGCCAGGAACCGATTGTCTGGTCTATCGGCTGCAATGCCCGGCCTGCAATAATCGAAGAAGCGAAGATCATCCCCGCGGTCATTTGGCCGTCCAACACCAGCTTGGCCCCATAGCCCAGGATCAAGATCTGAAGTCCGATACGTAGCGTTCTGGAGATGCCGGCAAACCAGGCATTGATACTTGCTGCCCGGTCTGAGGATTTCAGCGATCCGGCGTGAAAATTGCCCCAGTAATTTACCGCATTGTCGACCATTCCCATTGCAATCAGGCTGTCTGCGTTGCGAGCCAGATGGTCAACCTGCTGGTTGGAGGCAGCCGACAACATGCTATTGTCCTGATTGGCATTGCGCGTCGCCATCTGGTTCGCCACGGCGAGGATGACCAGTATGACCGCACCTCCCAGGGTGATCCAGAACAAATTCGGATGGATCAGATACAGGATTGCGATAAAGATCGTCGTAAACGGCAGATCAAGCAGGACGAATGCTACTTTCGAGGACAGCAGACCGCGAAGCAGGTTCACATCGTTGAATGGTTGTGTATTGCCTCCGGTTGCCGCACCAACCCTGATGATGGACCTGACAGCCAGGTCACTCAGGGTCACGTCAAAACGTGCTGCGGCCTTGCTGGCCGCGATCGCGCGCACGACTTCAAGCAATCCCAGCGTCAAAAGAGCAAGCGCTGCAAACAGGGATATGTAAATCAGGGTCTCATTGCTTCTTGCCGGCAAAACCCGGTCATAAATCTGAAGCATGTAAAGGGGAACAGTCAGCATAAGCAGGTTGGTTGCCAGCGAAAACACCGACATGACCATCATCAACCTGCGAAATTCCTGCGCCGCTTTTCGAACGGAGGTCATCTTTGTCACAGTACCTGCATCCTAGAAAACCAAACAAGCCAGAGGGCACTTCACCCAATCTGAACAGGGATAACCTGTTTGGATTAATATCCAATGAAAACACGCTGGTCGAATAAACAATACAAATCAGGCATTTTGCTGCCGATCATCGCAATTTGCTAAAAATTTCAAAACTGGTTTAGTTTTTTATGTACCAAGCTTTCGGAAAAACCCCAAAACTGGCTTTTATAAGCATTTATGTGATATTTTCATAATATGCTCGAAATCTCGTTGCAAAAGGCATGAGACGATTAGTGCCCATTGCAGCGAAAAATGTATCAGTAAGTTTCGAGGGTTGAACATTGCCAGTACCGCCTCCCGCCACCGATCAGCAAATCGCCGACGCGATAACGCGCGATGGTTTGCACTGGAACACCAATACGATCACCTATTCGCTCAACGATTTCAGCAGCGGCGGAAATGCGCTGGATGCGACCTTCATTGGCTGGGTCAACGCTGCCATTGAACTGGTTGAGGAAATTCTGGATATCGACTTCCAGCTGGTGGGCAGCGGAGGAAACATTACCTTTAACGGTACGTCGGGCAATGGAACCTATGCCCAAACGGGCTATTCCCTGCCGAGCCACAGCATCAATTGGTCGAATATTTATTTTGATCAAAGCTGGGACACCAACCAAAGCGCAAATCTGGATTATGGGTCCTATGGATTTACCACCATCATCCATGAATTCCTGCATGCGCTCGGCTTGCATCATCCGGGCGAGTATAATGGTTCCGCCGATTATCTGGTAGACGCCGAATTTGAACAGGATACCCACCGCTATTCGGTGATGTCCTATTTTCGGGCGCACGAGGACAATTCAGGAGCGGTCCACTTCTCTGAGTCCGGTGGCAACTATTTCTTTGCCTATCCTCAGACCCCGATGGTTTATGACATCTTGGCTCTGTCGGAAGGTTCATTCGACGGTAAATTTGGTGGCTATAATCTCAATACCGCGACCCGCAATGGCGAGACAATCTACGGCTACAACGCCACCGGCGGTATAAACGACGTATTCAATTTCGCGGTCAATGATGCACCAATCGTGACCATCTATGATGCCGGCGGAATCGACACGCTTGATTTGTCCGGCGATACGGAAACAGCGACCTTCGAAGTCATCTACAATGCTAATGGTACGGTCAATGACTTTGTCCTGCAGACCCGAACCGACTCGGTGATCGACCTGCGCGAGGGGCAGTACTCCTCGACCCATGGAATGAAAGATAATATCGGCATTGCCTTTGGCACCGAAATCGAAAACGCCATCGGTACGCAGTTCAACGACACGATTTACGGCAATGATCTAGCCAATTTCCTCGATGGTGGTGCTGGGTCGGATAGTTTTTTTGCAGGCCTGGGCGATGACACGATTGTCTATGATGCCGGTGACAACTGGAGCAATATCGACGCCGGCGGCGGGTTCGACACGCTCCTTTTCGAAATGGTCTGGACTGCCGTGGATCTGCTCGCCTATGGCTTCGAGCAATCAGCGCTACATGTCCTCGATACCGCTTCAGAACTGTGGGACTACTACTACGAATATTTCAATCCCAACCACGAAATGACCGAGAAACATACCACCTATGACGACGGCACGTCGCTGGTTACGGTCTATGATGTAAATGATGAATATGCCTGGACCGAATGGAACCGTTCCTATGATGAGAACGGCGACTTGGTCGACGAGGAGTATGTGGGCGGGGTAGTAGCTGATTTCACCTTGACATTGGACCAGACAGAGACAGGCAAATATGGGAACCATTTTGATGGTGCCATGGACGAGGATGGTCAGGTATTTGCCAGCTTCGAAGGAACCAGCCAGGACTTGATACTGACATTGAGCGGCTACGATATTGACAAAGTGGATGAAGTGGAAGTGCTGCTTAACGGAAATTCTCTGGGCTACCTAGATACCATTGGCAACAACATTTCTAATGATTTTCAGTTTCTAATAGCCGCAGAGGATCAAAATGCTGGGACGAACACCTTAGCCTTTGTGCAAACCTACGACCCTATCTACAGATGGGGTGTTTCTGATGTTGAATTGGACTATTTTTTAAATTAACCATTAAATTACGATTTATATTCATTAATTTTTGATGAATTATATCTTGTATTCATATATATATAATTAATGTCATTAATATTAAGTTTATTCTTGTATTCTGTTTTCACGCTAACATCAACTCCATCTCTAACCTTTTCATTTGATACATTGGCATTTCCGAATTTATCCGTAGGGATCTCTAAATTTAATTTATCAAAAATTTTTTTTCTATTATATTCCAAGTCATCAACCACATCTTCTAATACGTATATATGAATTTTTTCATCATAATATTTCTTACTATTAAAAATTATATCACATGTATTATTGTAATTTTTTACAAATCGCTCAGGATTAATTATATCATCTACACGACTTTCTCCGTGCCTTTTGATGACTCTCCATTTTCTCGACCAATAAAGCGCGGCAGGATCTCTCACTATAACAAATATTGGAATATCTGAATTTTCACATATTGTCTCTAGATTCAAAATATAATCTGGAAATTTATCATAAATTAGTGAATTTTTTTCAACAATATCCGAATTATTCAAGAGTATTTTATAGGCCTCATAAAAACTATCTTGATTTGACATTTTAACCAAGACATCGTCGCTAACTTTCCAATGCCTCTTGATGTTTTCTAGAATTCGTTGATCAATATTTATTATTTCTTGTGGTTTCTTTGCACTAAGAATTCCAATCTCGAATCTACCATTAATCATTGGGTGAGCACTTAATAACTGCGAAAAAAAAGTTGTTCCACCTTGCTTAAACCCGCAAATAACACAAGAAAGTACATTATCAATATTTCTATAATATTTAGATTCTGAGTTTGTCATAGCCTAATAATACAAAAATTGGCGTCAGTCTTTAAAGGGAATATCGCTATACTTTTGTAGTAATTCCTAATTTCAGTTTTATCTAGAAAACCTTCGTTATTAAACCGAAAAATCAATTCTTTGTCGCCGACTAGTTTTTGCCGACAGTGCTCAATGAACCACTTATGATCTTCTAATTCCCAGTCTCTGTTAAAAACTGTCCAGAAAGAGATTAGTAACTCGGTGCTGTCAGGAATCGGTATATCAATTCCTGATGTTACTTTATGCTCAAATACAAATTTATCTACACACAATTCTTCCCTAATTCTTCTATAAACAATCTCGTCTTTTAATCTAATATCAATGCCATGCATATCCATATTTAAAACATTTTTTAGTAAGGTCAATAAGTATGCTGGCCCAACACCAATCTCAAATGCTTTCTTTCCAAAATGCTCTATAAAAAAAGGTATATATTGCATAAATTTTTCTATATGCTTGCGCGAGTATAGTACATATTTAATGGGCGCAGCAGGGCATGGTCTTCCATCTTCCGCAAGATCTCCAAAACCATTTACATATCCGTTACTAAAGTTGAATATATCTTCCGGACTCTCAGCCTTCAGGCGCTCAAACTCTTTCATGAGTTCAGCTGAAATAACTTCGGCTTTCGAACTTAGCAATTCGATTGTGCCGCACAGATCTCCCGTTTCGAAACATGTCTTTCCCATCATGATAACCGGCTTACAAGTGAATCAATTTCATCAACAATCTGAGTTTGTGACGTGCGCTGCCTTACACTAGTCATGATCTCCAAAGCATAGCGCCACTCAGGCCCGCCAAAGCTTTCCTTGGAATATTCATACATTTTTTTTACCTCTTCCAGTGAGTCATTTTTCAATAAGTAGGGATAATCAGGGCCCAAGTAATATCGCGCATCACTCTCATCACGAGGTACTATTATGTTCGCATTACAATGGGCAGCCGTAAACCCCTTCAGGAAAGGTTTAAAGCCATCAATATCTCTATGATTCCTCACTGCGTAGTGTAAATTGTAATCTTGCAATTTAGATAACCAATCGGTGTTAGAGTTCTTTGTGTCGACTTGATAGAAATCCAAATATTTTTGCAATTCAGATGAGAATTTTGCGTTTACAATTTCACCAAAGTAACAAGCAGCAAATTTTTCGGTTTGACTACATTTGTAGGGAATCCTGGGATCGACATGGTGGGTAATCATATGTACTATTTTTTCGGGATATTTGGATAGGTAATACTTGTGCTGTGCAATTGAAGAAGCAATGTATACGTCTGTAAATTCTGCAAAAATTGCGTTTTCAGGATCGTCAATATAGTCTAAACACAATATATTACCATTATTTTTCAATAGTTCCATGGTATTAAAACTATCTTTTTTCTTTAGGAACCCTTTCGTTAATATCAAAATGTGATCATTTAATTTTTTAACATCAAAATTATTTATATAAAAAGGATTATTATCAATTGAAAAATTTTTGTATATTTCAAATAGTTGATTTCCTCTCATTTTTGTTGACGCAACATTTTGAAATTCAGTTTGATAAACCCAAGCAATATTACGGCGTTGTTGTTTTAGAAAATTAGTATTTTTATTTTGCGTGCAGTTTTTATGTTCGAATTTGAAATAAAGATCATTGTCACGGGATGTTCCGATATGGGCTGGCAACACGATTGGATATGTATCTAACTTCCACATACTGTAACCAAGTACCGGCTGATCTCTTTTACTAAACCGGCCGTAATTTGACCACCAAAACTCCATAAGCTGCTTGACATTGGTTTTATTGTGCGCGCGCCATAAAAAGCATGCTTCAACTAGGCCAGTATTTCTAGGAACTCTCTCCTTTTTGTAATGCATATATTCTGAGACAATGGATCTCGGCTCGTGTCTTTGATGTGCAATTATCGCTTCAAGTTCATTGTATATATCGGATCGCTCGGGATGTGGCCATGCAACAAATTCTTTGTCCGCCAACCAAATCTTGATAAATCGATATGTATCTCCAACCAACACAATATTTGAATCAATGTAAATTGAATAATCATATTGATTAAGAAATCTATGTGGTAACAATTTATATTTTCGATTATTAGTGACATTATCAGTTTTATTATCATTGACTATCGAATATTTCCAGCCGTTAGCATTATGTGTTTTATCAGAAAAACAAATATAGTCGATATTATTATCAATATAAAGAGGTTCTTTTAATTCATCATAATCACCAAATAACGCAGTATATATACATATCTTTTTGTCAATATTAATATTATATTGTGCTGTAGTCGTTTTTTTAAAAATGTTATTGCCACTTATATTGTTAAAAAGTCGGCCAAATGACAAATTAATATTAGTGATACTTTGGTGATTGTGATATTTTTCTAAGTTTAAAACTGCGTTTTCGTAGTTTGATTCTCTAAGGTTTTTGATACCTGTGTACAGCTCTGAAACACACTCGATGTCTCCCCACTTGGAGATTAGATCGAAGGAAGCAGTAAGGCGCCCCTCACCCTTGCCGCACAACTCGAAATGTACCAGCGGGTTGAGCCCTGCCTTTGCCACGTCGGGGTAGGTTTCAAGGTAGTAGCCGGTGTCGAATTTAGCAGAGGGATTACGGCCCAGATGGGCGCCGATCCACAAATAATGTTTGGCCGGATCCATGCCCATGGATGTTACGTCTGGATATTGGTCGAGATACCAGGCCGCATCGAACAGGTCGCTGCTACGAATTGCATCTAGCTGTTTCTGATCGACCTGCATGCAGAGCTACCCTGATTACCGCTTTGTCATTTCTGGCCCATTTTGGCGATATTGCCATTTGGCAGGCGCCCCTCCCGCCAGCCAAATTCCAGATAGTGGCGCGAAGGGTCAACCCCGGCATTCTTTATATCCTCGTAGTGTTCCCGATACCATTCGGGATCGAACATTCCGGTCTGCTTTAGCCGCGCCAGCTTGCGCCGCATGCGGAAGCGACCCGACAAAAGGCCACTTTCTCCAGGGTCGCACAGTCCATGCAGGACCTGGCCGATTGCCTTGCCGACCAGCCTGTCGGGACCTTCGATTTGCTGGCCATTGCCCTCTAGCATTTTGGTCAAGGTTGCTATTTCGTCAAAGCGTTCCTTCAGTCGGTTTTCCAGCTTGCTGCATTCCAGTTCTTTTTCAGCCAGCATATGGGCCTTATCCTCAGCGCGGCGCTCTGCATCTGTGACACGGAGTTCGTTGTCAGAAAGATCGCTCTTCAAGATTTCTATTTCGCGGTCCCTATCATCAAGCGTTTTGGTATTCTCCTCCATACGGCGCTCTACATCGCTAACCATGCTTTGCTTATCGTTAAGAACGCTCTTCAGGTACTCAATCTCGTGATCCTTGTTATCGAGTGTCTTGGTGCTTTCCTCGATACTGCTTTGAATATCGCCTATGTGGCTTTCTTTCTCGACAAGTTCCTTTTTGAGACGTTCGATTTCCCGCTGCGTGGACTCAATCAAGTGTGATCCGGGCTGCTTTTCGAGTTCTAGTGTCAGCTCGCTGATTTTTTCTCTGGCCTGTTCATAATCCGCTTCAAGTTTTTCTTGTTGGGCAGCGAACTCGGCCACTTGTCGAGCCAGTTCCCCTTCCAGACGTTCGATACGATCATCAGTTACGGTTTTTTGTAGATCCAGCTGACTATTCTTTTCAACGATTTCATGCTCCAATGCCGCGATTCGTTTCTTTGTTTCGGTGTCCAGTTCCGACAATTGCTGGGTTTGCTTTTCAACCGTGCGGTTACGTTTCTCAAGCTGCGCTTCAAGCTTCGTGTTTCTCCGCTTTTTGCTCAAGCTCTCGGATCGATCAACACAGTTCTTTCCCAATT
>JANQQM010000148.1 GCA_028289365.1 Salaquimonas sp.
GCGAAAGGTTTACTGCCGTATAGAGCAGGATCATGCCGGCATGCGTATCGGAAAGCCCGAGCGAACGGAACATCAGAAAGATCGGAATGGCGACGGCAATCGGCGGCATCATCCGGGTGGAGAGGATGAAGAACAGCAGGTCGTCTTTCAGCGGTATTCGGTATCGTGAAAACGCATAGGCGGCGAGCGGGCCCAGAAATACGGAGAGAAAGGTCGAGCCAAATCCGATGATTACCGAGTTCATGAAGCGCTCGCCAAAGCGCGAGGGACCCGCAATCACATTGCCCTTTTTGTGGACGATCTCTTCATACCAGGTCGTCGGCGGATGCACCGCCAGATATTCTTCTGTCTGCCGCGTCTGCGTCGTGAACAGGTTTACATAGCCCTCCAGCGACGGCTGGAAAAACACCTTGGGCGGATAGGCAATCGAATCCGGTGAGGTCTTGAAACCGGTCGAGAAAATCCAGAGCAATGGCAGCAAGGTGATCAGCGCATAGGTGACAACCAGAATGCCGGCAAGCCACTTCTGCCGCCTGGAAGGATCGGTTACCGAATAGCTACTCATCGTTCTTTCACCTTGTTGAGCGCTTTCACGTAGATCGAGGCGAGCCCGAACACCGTCACGAACAGGATAATCGCGTAAGCCGAGGCATAGCCGGTGCGCCACTTCTCGAACGCTTCCCGTTTCACATTTATCGATGTGAGCTCGGTGGTTGAACCCGGCCCGCCCCCGGTGAGCTGTACGACAAGATCAAACATCTTGAAGTTCTCAATCCCCCGGAAAAGCACCGCTAGCATCAGGAACGGCAGAACCAGCGGGACGGTAATCGTCCAGAACTGCCGCCATTTTGATGCGCGGTCACATTCCGCCGCCTCGTAAATGGAATCGGGAATGGATCGGAGGCCAGCCAGGCATATCAGCATCACAAACGGCGTCCACATCCAGGTATCGACAATCACAATTGCCCAGGGCGCAAGCGCTACATCGCCAATCATGGAGAACGAGGTCGGATCGGCGCCGGTAAAGAAGGCGATGGCATAGTTGAACAGCCCGATTTGCGGCTGGTAGAGGAATGTCCAGAAATTCCCGACAACCGCCGGCGACAACATCATCGGCAGCACGATCATTGTCGTCCAAAGATCGTTACCCTTGAATTTCCGGTTGATCAGCCAGGCCAGCGCAAACCCGATCAATACCTGGATGACAATCGTCCAGAACAGAAAATGCGCGGTCGCCTGCATGGTCAGCCAGATATCACTGTCGGTAAGAATCCGCTCATAGTTGCGCAGCCCGACCCATTTTACATCCGCATTGGGCCGGTTGGCCCGGTAGTTGGTGAAACTCAGCCGGATGGTCCAGATCAACGGAAAGATGTTGATGGCCAGCAGTAGGAAAATCGTCGGAGCGACAAAGATCCATGCAATTGCGCGGTCAGAGAGCCCTCTAATTTTGCGCGAGACTTTGGCCGGTGTTGCTTTCGCAACACGATCCATTGTTGCCTCAGCCATGAGGCACCCTCCCTGATTTTAGTGGTTTTCCTACCACGGGGCCGGTGTCAGCCGCATCGGCCCCGTTCAATGTTAGCACAGGCTGATTGCCGCGCTAATGATTATTGGGCAGCCTAGAGCTTGCCCTCATCTTCAAAGACCTCGACCCAGTCTTCAACCAGACCGTCAAGTGCTTCCTGTGCCGTACCCTGCCCCGCAATCACATAGCTGTGGACGCGATCCTGCATGGCAAGCAACAGTGAGGCATAGGCAGGCTCAGCCCAGAAGTCCTTCACGATTGCCATCGAATCCAGAAAGGTCTGTGCGTAAGGCTGGCTGGTCGCAAATCCGGGATCTTCCACGACGGCCCGAAGGGCTGAATATCCACCCAATTCCCACCACTTTTTCTGAATTTCAGGCTGGGCAAACCACTTGATGTATTCAAGTGCTGCATCCTGGCTGTCGGAATAGGAAACAACCGAGATACCCTGTCCGCCAAGCTGGGCAAAATGTCCGTTCGGACCGGCAGGATTGGGGAAATAGCCCGACTTG
>JANQQM010000121.1 GCA_028289365.1 Salaquimonas sp.
GTGCCGATTGCGCGTTGTTGAAGTACAAGAACTATGCCGATCTGCGGAGACTGTACCTGCTCGCAAAGCAAAGGGGCGCCAGCTTCAGGATGACCTCGGTCCCCCCGTCTTTTACCGCAAAGAGCAAACAGCCCTTTGACAAGATCTATATGAACAAGCTCTACCAGGTCGGATATCAGATGGGTTTGGCCAATAGCGGCTGGACGGCGGACCCCGATATTTTCTGATTGAGCAGCGGGCTATCCGTCCCGAGATAGGAAATCACTTACTGGTTCCAATCTTTTTCCCTACATAATTTCTTGCTAAACTGAAGAAATAAACCGACGCATCAATCCCTACTTCGCGTTCGAGAGCATCGAAATCCTTCGAGTAAGATAAACCGTTTTTCATCATGTGTTCGCGATACCCTTCAGGATCGCGCTCAAAGAATTCCTGCTCTTCCCGCATTTTTTCGATCACGTCCGGACGCTGACGCGCCTTCTCCACCAAGGCGTCTAACTGGCTCTGATAAATAGCGATCTTTCTGTGTTGTTGAGCCTTAACATCGAGCACCCGTCGCTCCTCTATCGGCTTTTCTCCCGGCAGTGGATACTTCTGCTTCTCAGATTCTTCGTTCATAATCCTTCTGTTTAGCCTTTTACAACCACTAGTAATTGTCCCAACACCCGGCCAGCAACAGACAGCTCAGCATCAGGGCTGAAATCTGCAAGGCAACGCCTCTCATGCGGCTGGCTGGTTCGGGACGCACCAGCATTCAGACACTGCGCCGTCCGAATACCGGCTTTCCGGTCTCAACCCTGTTTCGCCCGAGAAAACCAGCCCCGCCGGTCGATGGGACCGATGAGGCATGATGGACGCGGTTGGTAGATGCCTGCTGGAGGCGTTGGGCAGAAGCGCTTTGGGCGCGATTACGCGATGGTCTGGGGGTAGATTCGGGATCCGGTCCAAACCGGTTTGTGCCTTGTGTACCGGCCATTCCACCGCATTCGATGATTTGCCAGAACAAGCCGATCACAGGTATGAAGAAGACCAACACCCATAATCCGCTTTTGTCTCGATCGTGAAAACGTTTCACCGACACGGCGAAATGTATCCACATTGCAAAGACAAGCGGTACTGCTGCTTCCGGTATGTTGGAGGATGCCGCAAACAGATCATAAGAGCTTTCCGGTACCTTTCCGGTCTTGTTGTACACAAGCGCATTTACCAGGATGATCAAGCCAATATTTATCAACTGTGCAAGCCACCATTTTCCGCGACTTATTCGTCCTTCTATTCCAAAGAGATAATTCATGGGGTCCGCTCCTTTTTTTGCAATCTAGACGCGAACTCTCAACATTATCTCTACTTTCGATTCAAAAATCCCGGTAAATATTATTCAATTTTAAAGAGTATATCGGCTTTAACTACCACTTCGGTTCAGAGGAGAGGTATTATGTACTTGCTAAATCCGTTTCATGGCCGGATTGGCCGGGGCCAATGGTGGTTGTTGCAGCTGGCAATCTTCGGCTTTGCCATTGTCGGTATGATCTTGACAATTCTTGTATTCGCCGACCCGACCGCACCAACTGGTTCACGCAATTCCAGTGAAAACGCCATGCTTGTTCTGATTTTGGCTGCAATGGTTTACATGAATTTCTCGGCCTGCCTGAACAGGTTGCGTGATTCCGGACGGAGTGGGTTCGTGTACATTGCCTTTTTGCTGCCCGCCGTTGGAACCGGACTGATGATCTACTTCTGTGGCCTGGAGGGCGGAAACGGCAACAGCCAGTCCAGCCGCCCCAATCAGCTCGGCCGACGCCAGAATTTTGGGCTGAGTACGGGTTGAACATTTTTGATCGGCGAAGCCAGCTTTAAATGCTAGGTATTGGTTTGACCGCCGGCAGGCGGAGTTGATTCCAAGAGACCTTATGCCTGGCGAATGACGACATGCCGATAAGAATTTCGATTGTACCAAGTATTTTCGGCGTGGTCTTGTTGATTGCCCTCAGTCTGGCGACCGCCATCATCCTGTTTACCCGGCATCAAAGTCACGAACAGGCCGTCAATACCGCCGACATGTTGATGGACCAGTCAAATCAGCTGGTTCATCTGCGCATCGAGGGCCTGATCAAGCCGATTGAAAGTGTGGTCAATCGGGCGCCCCTATGGCCGGAGATCGAATATCTTCCCTCCGTGAACGGTCACCCGACGCGGGACCTGCAGCTGCTTTTTGCGCGGGATCACCCGGAGATATCCTCTGTAATCCTTGGATTTGACGGCGGCGATTTTTATCAGGTCGGCCAGGCAATTCATCGTCCGAAGGAGCGGTTAGAGAAACTTGGGGCACCCGAAGGCACCGCATTTATTGAAAAGGTCATACTTCGAAGCAATCGGACAGGTCCGATGGTCATGGACAGATTTCTCGACAATTCCGGCAAGGTGATCAGTACAAGGACGAAATTTGCTTCGGACTACGATCCGCGCGAACGGCCCTGGTTCGAAAATGCAAAGGACATCGACTCGGTTGCGTTGAGTGAAATCTATACCTTCGCCGGAAGCGGAAAATCCGGCATTACAATATCGAAACGCTTCGCAGGCGGTGTCGTCGGCGTTGATATTACGCTGGAGGAACTGAACCACTTTCTACAAGACGCCCTGCACGCCGAAGACGGCTTTCTGTTGATAGCAGACCCCGAAGGCTCAATCCTTGCCAGTTCCTGGTCGGATCTGGAATCTCATCCAGAAGAGCATAGTTCCGCAGTGAATAGCGACTATTCGGGCTTGGCAAAACAGATATCCATGCAATTGGCAGGCTCTGAACATCGCACCGCCAAACGCATCAGGTATGACGGCCGCGAGTGGCTCGTGCGCAGTTCGATGATCGACATTGGCTCGGCAAGTGAGGAGATTATCGTGGTCGGCATGCCGATCGACGTGGTCATAGCCGACCTTAACCGGCTTTCTCGCCATACTTTGTTGATTTCGCTGGCGATAGTGCTGGTTTCAATTCCGATAATCTGGCTGATATCGCAACGCATATCACGACCGATCAGAAAGCTTGACGATGCTGTGAATCTGATCCGGGAGTTCAAGCTTGATTCTGAAATCACCGACCATTCGATCATACGCGAAATCAGTTCGCTGGAATCCGCAGTCGAGCGTATGCGCCGCAGCCTGAAGACCTTTGGGGTCTATGTACCCAAGACACTGGTTCACCAGCTGGTTGATTCCTCGGCCAGTCCGCAATTGGGTGGCGAGGCGCGCGACATTACCGTGATGTTTCTGGACATGGAGAACTTCACCGCCATGTCGGCCGACCTGGATCCACAGGAAGTCATGGAGCGCATGTCGCATTACTTCGAGACGGTCACCGGCATATTGCTCAAGCACGACGCAACCATCGACAAATATATTGGCGACTCCGTCATGGCATTCTGGAATGCGCCTAATGACGTCGACGACCACGTTGCGGCGGCCTGCGAAGCTGCAATTGAAATCCTGGCGGCAGCGAATAAGGAAACCGCTGACTGGGCATTGGATGGAAAGCCGCAAATCAGAACGCGGATCGGAATTAATTGCGGCAGCGCTGTCATTGGCAATGTCGGCAGCTCCGACCGCATGAACTACACGGCACTCGGCGCGACCGTGAACCTTGCCGCGAGACTGGAAAACCTGAACCGCGAGCGCGGAACCAGCATCCTGGTCAGCAAGGACATCGTCCGCCGGGCCGGAAAGGAATTTGCATTTGAGGAGGCTGGTACGGAGCCTATCAAGGGTTTTGAGGGCTTGACGGAAGTTTTTGAGTTGGTAGGCAAAAAACAGGCGAAATAAGACAAGGAAACCAGGTTTGTACCAGGAAGCGGTTGAAAGCATTCTACTGAAAGGATCGGCATGACCGCGCCATCTCGTAAAACGGCCATTGTCCTGTCTGTCGTCATTTTTGCCGTTTACTGCGTTTATGTTTATTCCGGCGCCGGTCAGGCATTGTATGAGTGGTCCAAGACATTCGCGCCTTATTCGATCCGCCAATATCTTGGCATGAGCAAACGCTACCTTCTACAGTACGGCCACATCGTATTCCTGTTCTTGTTGCTGGTATTGTCCAGATCCATTTTCCTTTCGCAGGATAGTCTGCGCATTTACGGTCCGGCATTGCGATGGATTAACAAATATTCTATCGCGATTTTCCTGTTTCATTTTCCGATACTGTTCTTCATCGTTGCCGTCACACCTTATGACCGCACCAATCCGTTTCACGAAATTGGACTGCTGGTCGCCACGATTGGCCTTGCATGCCTGCTTGGCCGGATATGTTTCCACTTCAAACCCTTTTTCGATCGGCTACAGAAACAGGTGATGACAGCGCTCGACCGCCGTTTTCCCAGGCCGGAAGGTCTGAAAACCTCAACGGTTCCGCTTTCAATAACGAAATCCCACAGCGAACTCCTCACGCTGGCAAAACTGGTAGCGACAATGTGCGTGGTCTTGGGCCATTATAGCTTCGACACCTTCACCAGTTTCAAGATTCCCGGGTTCAACGGGTCCGCTCCGCGCTTTGCTGTCCCGATGTTTTTCATGATTTCAGGCTATTTCCTGATGATGTCGATTGACCGCAGCCGCTCCGGCTACATGGCCGTTACTGCCAAGCGGGCATTCAGCCTCTACTACGTCGTGATACCGATGCTTTTCGTCACGCTGCTCCTCGACAATATCGGCTACCGGGCAAATGCAGTCGTTTACGAATTTTCCGACTATTACATCCTGGAACATCCCAGACGGCCCTATGTACCCTCGGAAATCCTGGTCATCTTCCTGAGCAGCATTACCTATCTGAACGAATCCTGGATTTTCAATCTGCTTAACCTGTATCCCGAACTTGGCGGCATGCGCGCGTTCAGCAACGACCCGTTCTGGTTCATGTGTTACCTGATACCGTTTTCGGCGATCCTCGCCGTTTATCGGCTGACCAATCAGCCGCAGACATTATTGCTGTTGGTTCTATTGTGTTTGGTCATCGGACCGCCGGTATTGATGCTTGCGCCATTGTTCTTTTCAGGTTCACTGGCATACTCCATCCACAAAATGTGGAGCAAGACCGATGAAATTGGCAGTTAGGATGCCAGGAAAAACTGATGGGCGCCGCGCCAAATTGGCAATGCCATTTGGTACCCGGGCCGGTTCAGCCCTGTTTGCAGTCCTGTTTGCGTTCATTACCGTTTTCAGCACACAAACCCTGATGAACAGGAAGGCGCTTGCTTTGGAATTTGGCCAATTCGAGGAATTCACCCTGCATAATGCCGGCGAGGAAACGCTGAAGGATGACGTGATCCTGATATTCCATGGTTTTAAATCGGCGATGCCGAACAGCGCCTACAAGAGGATCTACAAGGCGTTCAAGGATGACTATTCGATTGTCGGTTTCAATTATGATTATTTCGACATTGAAGCCAATGATGCTGCCTTTGAACAAGCCTGGAGCAAAGTGCTGGAAGGAAGAAACGTCATTGCCGCAGGAACATCATTGGGTGGTTTCTGGGCAAACTACTTCACCGGGAAGTTCGGCATTGAGAAACTACTGATCATCAATCCAGTCGTTGACCCGGTAAACCAACTCCAACAATTCATCGGTCGTCATTATATCGAGAAGCGAAGAAAAGACATGGTCGTCACCGCCGAGGATATCGAGAACTATCGTGATCTCGAAGTTCCAACGAGCGACGAAACTCGCAGATTAGTCATTCTTACGCGTGATGATGCAGTATTGGATTTCCAGCTGGCTTTGGACGAGTATTCCAACAGCGAAAGCAACAAGGTTGTCGTGTTCGACAAGGGCGGGCACACGCTGAATCTGGAAGAGCCACGCTTTATGAGCATCATCAAAAACTTTATTGGCACGCCAGCACAGTAATGCGTGTCCAACGGCAATATTGTTCCAGATTCCGCGCATTAGCATTTGAATAACCATGTTTGGGTAAGCTGACGACCAGTTCACTTCAGGATTGGTAGTATGTCGTCACGCGTAACTCGTAGATCTTTTTGCAAGATAACTGCAGGTGGAACCTTATTTGCCCTGAGCGGTTGTAACTCGGTAGAGAGCTCTTTCTCCGGAATTGACATGACCACAACCGGTGGGGTCGGCGCTTCAATTCGAAGACCGCCGATCAGTGTCGATCCGAACATCAGAAGCCCTGAAATCATGTATGCAGCGGTTCAGGACGGTGAATTTACTATCCCAGAGGTGCCGCACCAAAAACTGGACAAACGCCATCTGCGCCAACGCGTTCGCAATCCGACTGGTTTTCCTGCCGGAACCATTGTTGTCGATACGGCTAAACGATACGCCTATTATGTTACATCCGTAGACGAGGCGGTCCGATACGGTGTCGGCATCGGCAAGGAGGGCTTTGAGTGGCACGGGGGCGCCGTCGTCGGGCGGAAGGCCAAATGGCCTGTCTGGACACCGCCGGCGGAAATGGTCGCCCGCGAACCGGAACTGGTAAAATATTCGGGCGGCATGCCAGCCGGTCTGGAAAATCCGCTTGGCGCAAGAGCGCTCTATCTCGTCAGCAATGGCAAGGATACGCTGTATCGCCTGCACGGAACGCCCGAATGGTGGACGATAGGTGACGCTATGTCATTCGGCTGCATCCGGTTCATGAACCAGGATATCATTGATCTCTATGATCGGGCCCACAAGGGTACGCCGGTCGTGGTCTTGGCGTAGCAGCGCCCAATTTCCAGAAACTGGGCCGCTGTAAAGCTCGGCGGCCAAAGCGCTTCTTTTCTGTACGCCAACAGGCGGCCAAAGCGCTTCTTTTCTGCGCGCCAACAGTGTGCAATTAATGCCCTTCGTCTTCCTGCTTACGATCTGGGCCGACAATGTTGTTGCCATCCAACCACCCCAAGCGCATCGAACTCAATGATGAGGTACATGCAAGGCCGTCTGATGTAATCGGTCCCCGATCCAGAATCAGCTATATTGTTATGTTTGGCGAGCTGGGTGCAGAGCCGCTTTTGGAGCTTTGCGACAATTTTGGCTGCAGGCCGCCGGCAAAAGGTGTCAGCCATTTTGTCGCCGATATGCAAAAGTTCAAAATTCGGTGGGAGCGCCACACCGAATTCACACGTTACAATTTTTCCGTGGAAGCGGATGATAGTGAGCCATTTTCCGGCACGGCACTAGCAAACGTTCCAAGGGATTGGCTTTCTTCCCTGCCCGGAGAACTACTGGTCGCCAATCATGTCGAGCTTCGGTCGTTTTCCGACATTGAACTGGGTGCGGCAGAACTGTCGCGAACCTATTTTTCGGGTAATCCAATTGTGGGGGCCTATGTCTCTGACGGCTTGGGACGAGCCTATACCGACTTCAGGATCCATAGCGACAATTTTGGAAGAATCCTAGTTTGCGAACAGGGGATGACACCGCAACAACGAGGGCGAATAGTTCAGAGGCTTTTGGAGATCGATACCTACCGTATGCTGGCACTGCTGGCATTTCCGATGGCGCGCGAACTGATAGAACCGGTATCCGGATTTGAAAACGAACTCAATGAAATTACAACTACTATGTCTCACGGCACGCCGGCGAGCGAACCGGAATTGCTGGACCGGCTCACACTATTGCAGGCAAATATCGTCAGTGAACTAACAAACAGCCAATTTCGATTTTCGGCGGCTAAGGCTTACTCCCAACTAGTAGGAGTCCGGATCGACGAACTTCGCGAGAACAGAATCCAGGGCCTGCAACAATTCTCGGAATTTACCGAACGACGGCTTTTGCCCGCAATGCGAACCTGCGAGGCAGTCTCAAATCGTCTTGAAAGTGTCTCGGAACGGGTCTCGCGCGCCACGCAACTATTATCAACCAGGGTCGACATATCGAGGGAGAACCAGAATCAGAAGCTGCTGGAAAGCATGGACCGCCGCGCCCGTCTGCAACTTCGCCTGCAGCAGACCGTTGAAGGCTTGTCGATTGCTGCCATTTCCTATTATGTCGTGGGGTTGATCGCCTACAGCATTGCCGGTGCAAAGGCTTTGGATTGGATACCTTTCCAAAAGGAAGTCATGACTATGGCCAGCATTCCGATCGTGATTGTGGTCATCGCCTGGGCGGTGCGCAGGGCAAAGCGGCACCTCAAGGACTGAGCTTCCATTGTTTTACCGATTGCAAACATCCCGACTTCCATCAACATAACTTGAACCTTCCCGATTGAATTCTGACCACAAGTTTGTACGGTGCTTGTCAGACGCGTGTTGTGGTACCGGCATGGTCGAAATCTCCAGGCAGGGAACGGAATTGAGTATGGAATTTGCCAGAACAGTAATCATGGCGGCTTTGTTCGGCTGGCTGTCAATCGGGCTTTCCCATGCGCAAACCGGCCATCCCGAATATGTCGGTACAAAAACCTGCGCCGAGTGCCATGAAGCTGAAATGGAGGCATGGAAAGATTCCCACCACGCCTTGGCCTGGACATTTGCCAATGAGGAAAATGTTCTTGGTGATTTCGGCTCTTCCACTTTTTCCCACAAAAGTGAGGATTGGTATTTTTCGAAGGACGAAAACGATTTTGTCGTTGAAACAAAGAGCGAGGATGGCGAAGAAACAACCTACAAGGTCATCGGTGTTGCCGGCATAGCACCCCTCCAGCAATATCTGGTCGATATCGGCGACGGCCACATCCAGGCGCTCGACATCGCCTGGGATATCGAGAATGAGCGCTGGTATCATCTCTATCCTGATCAGGATCTGCCACCCGGCGACGGTTTGCACTGGACCGGTCCATACAAGAACTGGAATGCCCGCTGCGCGGAGTGCCATGCGACCGGATTCGAAAAGAACTACAACCCGGCCAGCCGCCGCTATCAAAGCCGCGCCGAGGAAATCGGCGTAGGTTGTGAAGCCTGTCATGGCCCTGCCGAAGCGCATCTGGCTTGGGCGCGCGATGGTGAAACCGACTTGTCGACCTATGGCGAGGGCCTGACAGAACTCGGATTTACAATCGATACGGCCGCGGAGGATCCAGAAGTGCAGATCCAGCAATGCGCAGGCTGCCATTCGCGCCGAGAACCTTTCCAGAACGGAAATCCCTTGCCCGGCACTCCCTTTCACGATGCTTACAGGCTCTCGCTGCTTCGTGAAGGGCTATATCACCCCGATGGACAAATCCTGGATGAAGTTTACGTTTACGGCTCGTTTCTTCAGTCAAAGATGTATGCCAATGGCGTGCGCTGTTCCGACTGCCACGATGTCCACACCGCGGAAATTAAGGCCGATGACAATTCGCTTTGTACGCAATGTCATTCGCCCGCTGGAGATGATCGTTTTTCAACCCTCCGCAAGGCGGTCTATGACGATCCCGGTCACCACTTTCATGAGCCCGGATCTGAAGGCGCGCAATGCAAGAGCTGCCACATGATCGAGCGCGTCTATATGGGCATTGACGGCAGGCGCGACCACAGCTTCCGCATTCCCCGGCCCGATCTGACCGAAACGACCGGCGCGCCTAACGCCTGCAATGATTGCCATGACGATCAATCCGCGCAATGGGCTGCCGCGGAAATCGAAAAACACTTCCTCGATTCCGAAAATCGTGGCTTCCATCACGGCGAATTGTTTCATCAGGCCTGGAACGGTGACAGTTCAACTTTTGCAGCCTTGATGGAGTTGGCTCAGGACGACAGCGCAGCAGATATCGTCCGTGCCAGCGCGCTCGATATCTTGCAGCGGGCGGAAGACCCCCAAATTGCTGCCCAAGCTGTTGATTTGCTGAAAGATGACAGCCCGCTGGTGCGATCGGCCGCGATCGTGTTGCAAAGGGCAGCACCCCCCACCGAGCGCGTCCAGCGCCTATCACCCCTTCTGTCCGATCCTGTCAGCTCTGTGCGGATGGCGGCCGCCCGCGAATTTCTGAACGCTCCGATCGCGCGCATGCCACCGAACCTTGAACAGGCCTATAGGAGCGCCTTGGATGAGTGGCGTGCCGGGCTTGCCATGAGAGCCGATTTTCCCGAGACGCATATGGTATTGGGCGGTACAGCACTGGTCATGCGCAATTTGCAGGCGGCCGAGATGGCATTTCGTAGAACCGTGGATATGGACCCTCAGCTGGTTCAGGCCTGGTCGATGATCGTTCGCATTCTCGATGCTCAGGGCAACAGGGAAAGCGCAAAAGCTGCCCTGGACAGTGCGCTTGAAGCTAATCCGGAAGATCCAGGATTGCTTCAACTGAAATCTCAATATCAGTAGAATACATGGTTGGCACCAGAAATGCTGATTGATCAATAATACGGCGTTTGTGTTAGTTTTGCCCGATCAGCAAACGGGGATGCTTGAATGTCGAAGACCGGGCCGTACATCCGAAAAGCAGAACTTGCCGATGCCGAGCATCTGGCCTCATGCATCGATGCCGCATATTCCGAATATGCGAATGAATTTTCAGATCTACCGGCAGTCTCGGAAGGTTGCGCCAAGGACATTGCTGAAAACCAGGTGTGGGTGGCAGTTGAACAGGGTGAGATTATTGGCGGACTGGTTCTTGTCGCCAAGGACGATTCGATAATGATTGCCAATATAGCAGTGCACCCCGATCATCGTGGCAAAGGACTCGGCAGCAAGCTGATGGACCACGCATGTACTGAAGCTGGGAATCTGGGCTTTGATGAAATCAAGCTTAACACCCATGCCGCGATGATCGGCAATATGCGGCTATATGCACATCTGGGCTTTGAGGTGATTTCAAAAAAAGGCAATACGGTATCAATGAGAAAACCACTAAGCTGAAGACAGGCTGAGAGTGTCAATTTTCACATTTGACATTCTTGGTTTATGTGTTTGAACAGGCATTCATTTAAAGCTGCCTCTTGCAGCAAGACCGGGAAATTGAAATGAGCGATAGTACAAACAAACCCTGCATCATCTGTGTTGCGATCACTGGTTCGGTGCCGACCAAGGCAGACAATCCTGCGGTGCCGACTACAATCAGCGAACAGCTCGAATCCACACAGGAAGCCTTTGAGGCAGGTGCATCGATTGTCCATGCTCATGTTCGAAATGAGGACGAAACACCGACCTCCGATCCCGAACGATTTGCGCGGCTCAAGGAGGGGCTGCTCAAACATTGCCCTGGCATGATCATCCAGTTCTCGACCGGCGGACGATCAGGTTCCGGACGGGAACGTGGCGGCATGCTTTCGCTCAAGCCGGACATGGCTTCGCTATCCGTTGGCTCGAACAACTTCCCGACCCGGGTTTACGAAAACAGTCCGGAGCTGATTGATTGGCTCGCAAGTGAAATGCTGGAGCATGACGTTAAGCCGGAGGTTGAGGCATTCGACCTGTCGCACATTTTTGGCGCGGTGCGGATGCATAAGGAGGGCAAGTTCTCCGCCATCCCCTATGTGCAGTTTGTCATGGGTGTGAAGAACGCCATGCCGGTCGATCGTGAGGTTTTCGACTTTTACGTCAAGACACTCAAGCGGCTTCTGCCTGGCGGGGAGTGGTGTGCGGCCGGAATCGGCGCCGGCCAGATTGTCGTCAATGAATGGGTTGTTGCGGAAGGCGGTCATGCGCGGGCCGGCCTCGAAGATAATATCCGCCTGGACAAGGATACACTCGCGCCATCCAACGCAGCCCTGATCAAGCGCGTTGTCGATCTGTGTGAAAAGTATGAGCGCCCGGTCGCCACGGTCGACCAGGCCCGGCAAATGCTCAATCTGCGCCCTGCCGCATGAGTAATTTCAACCTGAATGAATCTGTAGAAACTGATTCTAAAGCAACAACTAAACCATTGAAATAATTATCGAATAATCGCGACTTAAAGCAGAGTCACAGAATCAATTTTGTTGTGTATTGATTTTGTATACAATTTGTATATTTTTAATGGGTGATTTGGAGATTCCGATGAAACCCAACAAGAAACAGACCTGCCGTTCAGACCTGATCCAGCGCATCTTGATGCTGGAAATTGAGCCCGGCTCGGTACTGGACGAAACCGAACTGTCGTCTGAATACGAACTGTCGAGGACACCGCTGCGCGAGGTGTTTCAACGCCTGGCCGGCGAAGGATATCTGACGCTGGAAGAGAACCGAGGCGCCAAGGTTTCCTCGATGGACTTCACCAGTATGCGCAATTTTTTCCAGACCGCGCCGATGATCTATGCTGCGGTTGCGCGGCTTGCCACAGAGAATGCAAGCAACCGGCAGATCGACAAATTGAAGAATGCACAGCTCAATTTTCGTCTTGCCGGGACGCATGGTAACGCCAATGAGATGGTCATGAACAATCACGCCTTTCACGAGTGCATCGGCGAGATGGCAGCCAATCCCTATCTCACGCCGAGCCTCAACCGGCTGCTGATTGACCACACCAGGATGAGCCAGTTTTTCTACAGACCTTCCAATGATGACGAGCGCGCGCTTGTCATCAAGGCGAGCGACCAGCACGACCAGATGATAGCGGCAATCGAAAACCGGCAGCCCGCCGTGATTGTCGAACTGACACTCGAACATTGGGCCCTGTCGCGCGACAGCATTGAGAGATTTGTCCGGCCGGATCCGTTGCCGGTCGACGGTGATTTTGAATTTCAGGAGGAAGATCGCCATGCAGTTTGATGGCATCTATACGCCTGTCGTTACGCCGTACAATGACGACTATTCGATCAACCGGTCAGCATTCGGCAAGACGATCGAGTTTCTGATCGACTCAGGCGTGCACGGTATTATCGTTGCTGGCACCACCGGCGAGTATTACGCCCAGTCGGCTGACGAGCGTTACGAGATGATGCGGCTGGGCAAGGAGATCATTGGCAAGCGCTTGCCGCTGATCGCCGGCACCGGTGCCATCCGCACCGAAGACAGCATCGCGTTCGCAGAAGCTGCAAAGGAAATTGGCGCTGACGCACTACTGGTCGCCACCCCGCCTTACGCCTATCCGACCGGACGGGAAATTGCCCTGCATGCGCTTGCCATCGATCGCGCCGCAAATCTGCCGGTTATGCTGTACAACTATCCCGGACGAATGTCGGTCAATATGGACGAGGAAACGCTCGACCGTTTGGGCCGCAGTCCGAATTTCTGTGCAATCAAGGAAAGTTCCGGCGATCCGAATCGTCTCCATATGCTGGCACGCGACTACCCACATATCCAGCTCTCCTGTGGCATGGATGATCAGGCGCTGGAGTTTTTTGCCTGGGGCGCTCGGTCCTGGGTGTGTGCGGGATCCAATTTTGCGCCGGAAGCGCATATCGCCTTGCACCGAGCTTGCGCCGTCGAAGGAGATTTCAGCAAGGGCCGGCGCATCATGTCGGCAATGCTGCCGCTGATGGCTGTTCTCGAGCAAGGCGGTAAATTCGTTCAGTGCATCAAACATGGGCTGACATTGCGCGGCATTGACTGCGGACCACCGCGCAAACCGCTGCAACCCCTGAACAAGGATGACAAGCGCCAGCTTGCCGAGGTCATCCGCACCATGAATACAGCCATTTCGGCAATTGAGAAGGAAGCGTGACATGGGCGATCTGCTGACACTGGCCGAATATGAATCGATTGCGGGTTCAATGAATTTTCCCAAGGCTGCCTTTATTGACGGCAAGTTCCGCGCCGGTAACGGCAAGCCGCTTACGACGGTGAACCCGGCAACCGGAAAGAAAATCTGTGAAATCGCCGCCTGTAACTCGAATGATGTCGATCTTGCTGTGGAAAAGGCCCGCACCGCCTTTGATTCAGGCCGATGGTCCAAACTGCATCCCGCTGAGCGCAAGGATATTCTGATCCGGCTTTGCAAGCTGATTACCCGAAACCGGCGGGAACTGGCAGTCATGGAAAGCCTCGACAGCGGCAAGCCGATCAGAGATTGCGAAACGATCGATATTCCCGAGACCATCCACACGATCAAATGGCATGCTGAGACCGCCGACAAGATCTATGATCAGACCGCACCGACCGGTGATGATGCCGTCGCAATGATTGTTCGCGAGCCGATTGGTGTCGTCGCTGCCGTGCTTCCCTGGAACTTTCCATTGCTTATGCTTGCCTGGAAAATCGGCCCGGCGCTTGCGGCAGGTAATTCCGTTATCGTCAAACCGGCCGAGCAGACTTCGCTGACAGCCCTGCGCGTTGCTGAGCTGGCCACTGAAGCGGGTGTCCCGCGCGGCGTATTGCAGGTCCTGCCGGGTGACGGACCAACGGTCGGTGAGCCCCTCGGCCTGCATGGTGATGTCGACATGGTGAGTTTCACCGGTTCAACCGAGACCGGAAAGCGCTTTCTAAGATACTCTGCCGACAGCAACCTCAAGAAAGTCGTGCTGGAATGCGGCGGTAAAAACCCGGCAATCGTTCTGGAAGATGCCGAGAACATCGACCTTGTGGCCAGCCATATCGTCAACGCCGCCTTCTGGAACATGGGAGAGAATTGCTCCGCCAACTCCCGGCTGATCGTCCACGAGGCTGTCAAGAAACCGCTGATCGACAGCATTCTGGCTCGCATGCGCGACTGGAAGACTGGTAATCCCCTCGACCCGCAAAACTATCTGGGCGCCCTGATCGATGACGAACACTGCAAGAAGGTAGCAGCCTATCTGAAGACACCCAAAGGCAAGGTGCTCACCGGCGGGAAAATCAAGAAAGGTTTTGCCGAGCCGACTGTCATTGACGACGTGAAGAAAGGCGACAAGCTCGCCAAGGAAGAGATTTTCGGACCGGTACTTTCGGTCATTACGGTGAGTTCCTTCGATGAAGCCATCGAGATCGCTAATGACACCGAATATGGCCTGGCTGCCAGCATCTTCACCGCCAATTCCAAGAAGGCAATTCGCGCCGCCCGCGCCGTCAAGGCCGGTACCGTGACGGTCAATTGCTATGGCGAGGGTGATATTTCGACGCCGTTTGGCGGCTACAAGCAGTCCGGTTTTGGCGGGCGTGACAACGGTATTCATGCCCATGACCAGTTCACCGAGATCAAGACCATCTGGATTGATCTTTCCGACCCAGCCGAACAGGACGAGGTGGAGTGATGGAACAAGCTGCCCCGACCCGCGAAAATCTTGGCCGTGTCCGTCGTGGCGGACGCTCGGCCCGGCGTGAAATCCGCTCCAGCATCGAAACCGGCATGCTGCCGGCGCTCAAGCGCAATCTGCCGCTGGTCGAACCGATGTCGCAGGAGCAGATCGAAAAGATCGATGACGCCTCCATGTCTATTCTGGAGGATGTCGGCGTCGTCTTCCGGGATCCGCAGGCGCTGGAAGACTGGAAAAAGGCCGGCGCAGATGTGCGGGAGGAAACGGTCTATCTTGATCGCGGCATGGTGCGCGAGCTGATCACCACTATTCCGTCGACCTTCACCTATCACGCCCGCAATCCGGCAAATAATCTGCCATTCGGCAAGGACCATTCCATTTTCGTGCCGATGACCGGCGCGCCCTATCTGCGGGATCTGGAGGATCAACGCCGCGGCCCAACGCTGGAAGACCTGGCCAACTTCCACAAGCTCAGCCATATGAGCCCGGCGCTGCATTCATCTGCCCACCACATCGTCGAGCCGATGGATCATGTCGTGGCACATCGCCATCTTCGTATCACCTATTCGTCGATGAAATATTCCGACAAGACCTTCATGGGCATGACGACCAGCCCGAAGAATGCCGAGGATGTCATGGATATGTGCGCCATCCTTTTTGGCGCGGATTTCATGGAGACCCATCCCGTCGTCACCGGCAATTGCAATGGCAACTCGCCGCTGGTCTGGGACGAGACCATGCTGGGCGCCATGCGCGCCTTCTGTAAACGCAATCAGCCGGTGCTCTGCTCGCCATTCGTTTTGGGCGGCGCCAATACGCCGGCTTCAACCGCACCCGCCGTCGCGCAATTGAATGCCGAAGCCTTGTCGGCTCTTGCCTATACCCAGGTGGTTCGCAAGGGATGCCCGGCAATCTACGGGCATTATCTTTCAACCGTCTCGATGAAATCCGGTGCGCCGATGGCCGGAACGCCTGAAATCAGCCTGATGAATTTCATGATCGGCCAGATGGCACGCTTCTACGATGTGCCCTGGCGGACATCCAACACGCTGGGCGGGGCCAAGACCTTCGATGCACAGGCCGGTTATGAAAGCGCCTCAACCATGATGGCAGCCATAATGTCGGGCGCCAATTATATCTGGCATTCAGCCGGCTGGAACGAAGCTGGCATGCATTGTTCCATGGCCAAGTTCGTTGTCGATGCCGAACAATGCGAAATGGCCTACCGCATGGCAGAAGGCATTCGCTGGGATGATTTCGACGAAGCGCTCGAAGCGGTTCGCGATATCGGTCCGGGAGGCCATTATCTGGGCCATCCGCACACCCAGACCAATTTCCAGCGGGCCTTCTTCATGCCGAAACTGCTCAACAATGATTCCATCGAGCAATGGGTCGCCGATGGCAGCCAGGAAATAACCGAGCGCGCATTGAAGGAGGCGAAATCGTTGCTCGAAGCCTATGAAGAGCCCAAACTCGATGAGGGCGTCAACGAGGCATTGCTCGACTATATCGCCCGGCGCGAGCGCGAGATTCCGGCCGTCGACGCGCTCAATAACGAGCACTGAAAAATGAACGCGATCTCGGTGACGCGCATGCCGGTCGATCCCGGCATTTCCGGGTGGGATGCAATCCTGCCAGAGCCTCAACGCTACCCCGAGCTGGAGGAGAATCGGAATTGCGACTGGCTGGTGATTGGCGGTGGTTTTGCGGGACTGGCCGGCGCAAGGCGCCTGCAGCAATTGCACCCCAAGGACAAGATCGCCCTGCTTGAGGCACGCCACATTGCCGAAGGACCGGCCGGGCGCAATTCCGGCTTCATGATCGATCTGCCGCATGACCTGACCTCGGATGAATATACCGGAGCGCTGGAAAGAGATCGCAAGCAGATCGAGATGAACCGCGCGGCTATCGACTTTGCCGGTGAGGCCGCGAGCGAATTCGTTTTTCCTGACGAGGCCTATGTCCGAAGTGGCAAGATCAATGCTGCAGCCTCCCAGAAAGGTATTCAGCATAATCAGCATTATGCCGAGCATCTGACCCGACTTGGGGAATCCCATGAAATGCTCGACACCAAACAGATGCAGGCGATTTGCGGCTCTGACTATTACCTTGGCGGTCTCTACACGCCGGGCGCGGCAATGCTGCAGCCGGCCTTGTTCGTCCGCTCCCTTGCTGCCGGGATCGCCTCCAAGGGCGTTTCAATCCATGAAAACTCTCCGGTTACCGATCTGCAGAAGCAGGACGGTGACTGGATCGCCAAGACGCCGCTCGGTTCAATTCGTGCACCCAAGGTGATCACGGCAGTCAATGGCCATATTGAAAGCTTCGGCTTTTTCAAGCGCCGCCTGATGCATATCTATCTCTACGCCTCGATGACAGACGCCCTCGGCAAGGATGACGAGCAAAAACTGGGGGGCGAAGCGATTTGGGGTTTTACCCCGTCTGATCCACTCGGCACCACGGTTCGCAAGATATCCGGCATTGGCGGCTCGCGTATTGTCGTGCGCAATTCCTTTACCTGGAGCCCAAGCCGCAGCGTGGACGACAACCGTGCGGAGAAGTTCGCCCGGTCGCATGACCGCTCCTTCCATGCGCGCTTTCCGATGCTGGATAGCGTCAAGATGCAATATCGCTGGGGCGGGCTGTTATGCCTGAGCTGGAATGGTGAAGCGGCGTTTGGCGAGATCGACAACAACCTCTATTCCGCCTGCTGCCAGAACGGTCTTGGTACGGCCAGAGGCACATTGTCCGGCATGCTGGCAGCGGAGCTGGCGAGCGGCATCAAGTCGAAGCATCTGAGCGAATATCTGAGCCAGTCGGACCCTTCACGTCTGCCACCTGAACCCTTCGCCTCGATCGGCGCCAATGCCTATCTGCATTGGGGACAGTTCAAGGCCGGGAAGGATTTCTAGCCCTCACTGCTAAAGGCTCCAATCAACTTCGGGTCCAATCGGGACGATGCCAAGCGGATTACGCTTCTCGCTCGCGCTGAAATAGCCACGCTTGTAGATATCAAAACGGACGGTATCGGCAACGCCGTCCATCCAATAGATCTTGCGGGCATAGAGCCATAAATACGGATAGTCGGAAATCTTACGCAGATTGCACCGAAATGCGTAGTGATAGGCCACGTCAAACCGCACCAGGGTCGGAAACAGACGTAAATCGGCCTCGGTGAATTTGTCTCCGCAAAGATAGTCATTCTTGGAAAGTTGAGCTTCGATCCTGTCCAGGGTTTCGAAGACCTGCCGGGCGGCTTTTTCATAGGCCTCCTGGGTTGAGGCAAAGCCGGCGCGATAAACACCATTGTTGACCGTATCGTAGATCAGCGCATTCCACGCATCGATCTCGGAAGCGAGTTCCTCAGGATAGAGATCGACACTGTCCGGCGCAGTTTCCTCGAAAGCAGTATTCAGCATGCGCACGATATCGGCCGATTCATTTGAGACCATGCGTTGGTCCTGCTTGTCCCATAGGACGGGGACTGTCAGCCGCCCGGTATAGCCGCCGGCATCGCGTGAATAGACTTCGTGCAGCGCTGACACGCCCATCAGGGGATCGCTGAACTCGCCTTCCGGATCATAGATCCACCCCTGTTCATTGCGTCTTGGTTTGGCCACCGAAATCGAAATCTGATCATGCAGTTTCTTGAAATTTCGCGCCAGCAAGGCACGATGTGCCCAGGGGCAATTCCAGGCGACATAGAGATGATAGCGGTCCGGCTCTGCCTTGAAACCTTCCTCACCGGTTGGCCCGGCTTCACCTGCTGCAGTAACCCAGTGCCGGACCGTGCTCTTGGCACGTTCCCATTCGCCGGACGGCAGCGTCTGCGTCACATCATCGCCAGAATGGTACACGCCGTCGACCATATAACCCATGTTTTGCTCCCATTGTCGCTCACAACGACTATCTAGCGATAAAGCGTATTTTGGCAATGCCGAGAGTCGGTTACGGATTGTTTCCAAACAGAGACCTTAAGCCGTCTTGCAATGCAATCTGGTCTGGATCAGATTGAGATATGTCCATCAACCGCCGAACATTACTAGCTGCCGGAATGGCTTTTTGTTCCGGGGGCTTGAGATCAGGAGCCGCAATGGCGCGCGACAAGTCCAACCTGCATGTTCCGCCGGAGGAGGCACGCCACCAGCTGACCTTCATGCAATGGCCGGTGAGCAGACGCGTCCATCCGGATGCAGACTTCCTGCTCCTCTTGCAGCAAACCATCGCCGATATCGCCAATACAACTGCCGAATTTGAGCCGGTCATCCTGCTCGCCGGCAAGTCTCACCACGCCGGGGCCAAGCGCTTATTATCTTCAAAAGTCGAATTGTGGGATATCGATACCGAAGATCTCTGGTGCCGGGATTCCGGGCCACTATTTGCAAGGAGGCCGGATGGCAGCCTCGTCGTGAGCCACATCCAGTTCAATGGCTGGGGTGGCAAGCAGGTCCATGACATGGACGGGCAGATCGCGGGAAAGATTGCCGAGCGGCTTGATCTGCCGGTTGTCGACAGCGGCGTTGTCGGTGAGGCTGGCGGTGTCGAACATGACGGTCATGGACTGTTGATGGCGCATGAAAGCTCATGGGTGAATGATAACCGCAATAAAGGACTATCCCGTGATGAAATCGAAACTCGCCTGTTGCATGCCTATGGCGCTGACAAAATGATCTGGGCGCCCGGCCTGTGGGGCGAAGATATTACCGACTACCACATCGATAGCCTGGCACGATTTACCGGTCGGGGCCAGGTCCTGATAAATCTTCCCGACGAGCCGGATCAGGCCGATCCATTTCACATGGCAGCTTTGGAGACCCATGACATCCTCGCAGATGCCGGTCTTGATTTGACGGTAATTCCGGAACCGGTTCGCAGGCGCGTGAAGTCGCAAGATTTCGTCGCCTCTTACGCCAATTATTATGCCTGCAATGGCGCAGTAATCGCCGCCCAATTCGGCGATCGGGAGACCGATGAAATCGCCCGCTCGGAGCTGGCCCGGCACTACCCGGACCGTGAGATCATCACGCTGAATGTCGATGCGCTTGGTGAAGTCGGCGGCGGCATCCATTGCGCCACCCAGCAAATGCCGGAATGAATTATCATTATCGGAAATCAAAAAGACGAAAGCGATTCCAGAAAGGCCACCAGATCGGCAATCTCCTGTTCGGACAATTTCAGCGGCCTGAGGATGTTTTCGCCATCTGCATGTAGGCGCTCTTCGTCGATTTCGGAGTAATGACGCACGACATCTTCCAGCGTCGCCAATGACCCGTCATGCATGTAGGGCGCGGTCTGGGTCAGTTCCCGCAGCGGCGGGATCTTGAACTCGCCGAAAGTCTTGGGATGCAGGGCGACTTGCCGCGTCGCCCAATCGCTTGCCTGCTCCGGATTGTCATTGAATTTTCCCGACAGGTTGAAGGGAGACGCGCGTAATTTTTCGATACCGCCATGGCGGCCGGTATCGACCTCACCGGGACGGACAAAATAGCCCATGCCGGCATCGGCAAACTCGCCATTGGTAAACATCGGGCCTGAATGGCAAAGGCTGCAATTTCCTTTCCCGAAGAAGATTCTTGCACCGCGTTGGGCATCCTGCGGATAAGTTCCTGCCGCTTCCATATCGCCATTTGCCAGTGCGTCGCGGAAATCATCGAATGGCGTACGCCACGAAACAATGGTCTCCTGGAAAGCGGCAATTGCCTTCGCCGCATTGACCATCACGGCCTGAGGATCAGAAACATCCGGCGGCTCGCCATAGACCTGTTCATACATCCGGGAATATTCGGCATCCTGTGCCAGAGCAGATGCGATGGCTTCAGGGCTGGTGCCCATTTCCCGCTCGTCAAGCATTGGCCCAATACTATGCGCCCAAAGGCTGTCCGTGCGGCCATCCAGGCCATACCAACGATTGTTCCTGACATTGTAAAGCGATTGACTATTGCGATCCAATTGGGAGATACCCTTGGAGGTCTCCTGTCCATCGCTCCAGCCTTTTTCCGGCAGGTGGCAGGTTACGCAGGCAACATCCCCATCACGCGACAGGCTCGGATCCAGGAACAGCTTTCGGCCAAATTCCACGGCAAGCGCTGAACCGGAGACCCGATTGCTGGGATCCTCCTCGAAGACCGGTGGCCAGGGCCCATGCCTCTTTATGGCTTTAATCTTGTCTCCCGTCAGAATGACCTGGGCAACCGGCAATGTGATCAAACCTGGCCCAAGCCACATCAGGATAGCAGCAAAAACGAAACATATAGAATTTCGCCTAGTAACCATCATTCGATGTCAACATCCCGGAAAAAGCGATGTGTTTTTCCATCTGCACTGAACGAAACTTCGAACCGCCACTTGCCGGGCATATGCAAAAAGAGCCCGCTGGCTGTGTATTGATTTTTGCCCTGTTCCTTGATTTCGGGAACATAGTTCATGCCGTGACCATGGGCGGGCATGGTGGCATCTAGTTTGAACCGGTCGACCACCACATCATCGTTCGAGCAAATCGCGACATCGACCGACAACGGTTCGCCGGTGGAAATTTTCTCCCCGCCCGCATCCATCGACACTTCATAGTTCGTTTCCGATTCCGCTGTCATGGCGAGACCACTGCCGCACATGGCAGTTGCTGAAGCAGAACATGCAAACAGCAATGCAGAAGCAACGAGCGCGACCTTAATCTTGCGGCTCATGATCGTCCTTCAGCTTCGATTTTCGCCAACATTTCCTCGGCATTGCGATAGGCAATGCGCTCGGCAAGGTCATTGGGCAGGCTGGACAGCCATTCACGGCTGAATTTGGCGTGCGGCCCGACATAGTACCAGCGTTCCGGCGCGAATGTGTCGGTGCCCACCATCACCCGGTCCGGAAACGCCTCAAAAACCTCTTTCCATTCGGGGCTGACCTTTCCACCGCTGGCCTGGTCGGTTCGGAACGCCAGATCGGCCCAGAGATTATCGTGCTTGGCCAACATTGCCTTGACCTCCTCGGGCCGGTCAAAACCGGAATGGGCCCAAAGCACATACGCATCCGGATTGCTCTTGAAGATCCGGTCTATGGCATCTGCGTCAGAATGTGCATGCAACAGCAAATTGCGCTCCTTGGCCTCAGCGATGATGTGCTGAAGAACCTCAGTCTCGATATCGTCGCCATAGGCATGGAATTCGCCGATTGCGCGGTATTCGTTCTTGGCAAGGTTTTTATCGAGATAATCAATGACGGTCGGATCGTGCATCCAGGTGCCGATCTCTCCACGTCGGCGATAGGGTCGGAGGCTAGGCACGATCAGGTCGGGTGCTGCTTCGAAAAGCAATTGCGTTCCATTGTCATCCGAGCTGGATACCAGTGCTTTCTTCACGCCGGCATCCCGCAGCGCCTTGACCGCTTTATCGACCGGCAGAAATTCCACCGCATCATGACTGTAATGAATATGTGCGTCGAAGATCGGCAGTTCGTCAGCGACTG
>JANQQM010000150.1 GCA_028289365.1 Salaquimonas sp.
TGCAATCATCATCGAGCCCGAGCCCGTAGAATATGTACGCGTCTGTGACGCTTATGGTGCTGGCTGGTGGTATATCCCCGGCACGGAAACCTGTCTTAATTTTGATGGCGATGTTCGTGTTCAGTATGAATCAGAACATTACCATGATCCGGTTCTTGACGACGAAACGTCGGCACACGACGCCGACTATCGTGCCCGTCTCAATATCCGGGCAAGCAATGAGACCGAATATGGTACGTTAGCCTCTCGTATTCGTTGGGAAGCTTTTGCCGCCCAAAGCCGCGGCGCACCCGGCAATAATGAATCCGGTGAAGGGCATAACGATCTGCTGTCCAGTGCTACCGGCATAGGAAAAGCCGGCATGGTCGTTGATACGGCAACCATTTCCATCGCCGGCTTTTTTATGGGCTATGCAGACTCCTACTGGAACCGTGGCGGTGGCGATGGCTATTACAATGCGCGTTATTCCGGCTACAAGAGCTCGCCGGATGGTCTGTTCTTCGAATATACCTATGCGGCCATTGGCTTTACCGCGACGGCAGGTGTTGAAACTAACAACCTCTCCGGTGAGCCGGGTTCTCCCGACGTTTATGGTGGTATCACCTGGTCCGGTGGCGGGTTGTCACTGGCAGGTCTAGTCTATTACGACAATGAGCAGGCTGCGGCAGCCTATCGTTTCCGTGCCGATTATGATCTGAGCTCCTGGGCGCCTGGCTTGGCAGTCGGTGGTTGGTATGAGTCCGACAACGGTGACACCAACTATGTCAAGGGTCACAAATGGGGTGTAACCGCCAAGATGAACCTGGCCGATAATCTGGTCCTGTTCGGCGGCTACTCCGCATATGACGATCTGTATAACGGCACCAACTGTAACTTCTGTACAACAGACACGGGTGATTTCAGCGGTGAAAACTGGTCTGTAGGCCTCGCCTGGAATGTCGTGTCTGGCCTCTTGGTGCAGTTCGACTACAGCGCCTACACGTTCGATGTCGAAGCTAACTCAAACGGCAACCAAGCCGGCAATGGCAATTACGGTGTCTACGGCATCCGGATTGTGCGCTCCTTCTGATTGAAGGATCAGGTCCACGAGATTTGAGGCCCGGGAAGACCCGGGTCTCAACCAGGAACAATCAAGCCAGGTGGCTTTGAAAAGCGGATGTTATCCGTCCGATTTTCCAATTCACCCCGATGCGCCAGACAGATTTGTGGAGCCGCGCATCCTGAAATTGAAACCAGAGGCAAGGCGGTGCCAAACGGCAGAAATGCCGGTTAAAAAGGAGGGAAACTAAATAGACCGAACCAGGGTTTGCATGTCGCTAAGTGATTGATTCAAAACAAACACAAGATACCGGGTTCGGGAGCATGGAAATTGTCACAGAGAAATCTGTGTATATGCTGATCTGCAGATTGATTTCTGCGGAATAGGCTGCTTTTTGGCTCCTGTTCCTGGGGGGGTTCAAAAAATGAATGCTAATTTAGTTGAGTTGTGGGACGCCTACTCCGACATATTGTGGGAACCGAGTGACCACAAGAATACGTGTAAAGGGTATGCTTACGAGCTGCAGTCGATCATAGAAAGTCATCGGATAAAGAAGTTCGATGCAAAGCTGATCGACAAAATCACGGGAAGCCTGAGAGCAAAAGGCAACAAGAATTCCACCGTCAACCGGAAGCTTGCCTGCTTATCCAAACTTCTTCGAAAACACCAAAGAAACGGCGAAATCGACCGAATTCCGGAAATCAGGAAATTGCCGGAAAGAAATGGCCGTATCCGATTTCTTGATCCGGCCGAAGAAGCGGCTCTTGTTGCCAATCTCGATGCGATCAACGAATGCTACGGGTTATTGGCCGAGTTTCTTGTCGATACGGGTGCTCGTGTTGGCGAGGCGCTGCAACTCCGCTGGTGCGATGTCGCGGAAGGACATGCGACATTTTGGGAAACCAAGTCAAACACGCCTCGAACCGTGCCACTGACCGAACGAGCGCTGAGTGTCATCGAACAAAGACGGGGTGAGATTCCAATCGGGCCGTTTTCCGATATTCGCTATGCCAATTTCCGGAATGCCTGGCTGAAGGCGCGCAAGCGGGCGGGACTGGGTGGCGACCCGCAAATCGTCCCGCACATTTTGCGCCACACCTGTGCGTCTCGACTTGCCCAAAATGGGGTAGATATCAAGAGAATACAGGAGTTTCTCGGACACAAATCCCTGACCATGACGCTTCGCTATGCGCATCTGGCGCCGCGACATCTGGAAGTATGCGCCGAGGCATTGAACAAGCTGGCGAAGACAAAAGACTACCGGGTCCAATGAGGTTTCATCCGGGCGGGGTGAGGAACCAGTTGGAGTCTCATGTTCCGGAACAAGGCCAGCGTGCCGATAGCGATTTGGAACGGAGAAAAAAAAAGCCTGACTGAAAATAACTTCAGCCAGGCGATGATTTCATATTGTTGGAATCTTAGCTGGACGGGCCGTCATCGAAGCCGATCTTGTCGACCAGTTCCGAGGCGCGCTTTCTGTTTGCAGCAATTTCATCCAATGAAAGCGTATCAGGTTTGATATCACCAAAAGCCTTTACGGTATCTGATGGTGTGCTGCCCGGAGCGATCGGATATTCATAGACTTGCTCGGCATAAATTTCCTGAGCTTCCGGACTTGCCAAAAACTCCATTAGTTTCAAGGCATTTTCCTTGTTGGGCGCATGTTTGGCGAGCGCCATTCCGGAAATGTTCACATGAGTGCCTCGATCACCGGCATTGGGGAATAGAACCTTGATCGATTTGGCCCATTCCTTTTGTTCCGGTTCTTTCTCATTGTTCTGCATCAGACCGACATAATAGGTGTTGCCGATGCCCAAATCACATTCCTGGGAGAAAATCCCTCTGGCTTGCGCCCTGTCATTGCCGGCAGGCTTGCGGGCCAGATTTTCCTTGAGACCAGTCAGCCACTTTTCAGCTTCTTCCTCGCCGAGATTGGCAATCATGGAAGCAATCAGTGCGACATTGTAGGCATGCTGGCCTGAACGAATACAGATTTTTCCCTTCCATTTCGGATCGGCCAGTTCCTCATAGGTGATTGTGTCCTGGGCTACCCGATCGCGGGAAGCATAAACCACCCTGCCCCGTGTCGTCAGGCCGAACCAGTGACCGGCCGGATCGCGATATTGTTCGGGAATGTTGTCGTTGATTGCGCTATTTTCGACCGGTTGGGTAATTTCCTTTGCCTTGGCATTTGTCAGGCGCCCAATATCGACGGTAAAGATCACGTCAACCGGTGAATTGGTACCTTCTGCCTCAACGCGTTCTTCCAATCCCTTGTTCAGAAATAGCACATTGGTTTTGATGCCGGTTTTCTCCGTAAATGCATCAAGAAGAGGCGCGATTAGATTCGGTTGACGATAGGAATAGATGTTGACATCTGCTGCCTGTGCCAGCGTCGGTAGAATACCGAAGGCAAGACCAGCAGAGAGTACGCCCGCAACAGCGCGGGATTTGTTTGAAAATTTCATAGTTATCTCCAATACTCACCGTTCAAGGCGGTGAAATCAGGTTTCGACCCAGCCTGCCTATCGCCGAATGCTGGCCTTGTCAATAATAATGTAAATATATCAATGGTTTAGAATTATTCTAAATCGAATTCTATTTTGATGCTCTGCCGGTCCTGAAACATTTCCTGAATTATCCGCGCAGAATTTTCAGCGCCGTTTATCTCAAAATCCGGCTGCATCGGTGGAAGCAAGGCAGCTTTGTCGACGCTATTTGCAAGGGATTGCGGCGATAGATCATGCTCCCTGACAAGTTCGCACAATCCGCAGTCTGCAAGCAATCTGGCACGCCTTAATTGCTCTGTTTCCCTGCCGCCCTCAAAGGGTGCCAGCACGGTTCGGCATTTTGCCCGGATAAGATCACCGACGGTATTATACCCGGCGCGCGAAACCGAAACCTTTGCCGAGGCGAGTACCCTTGTCAGATCCGGCACGAAACGGACGATCTGCATGGCCTTCCCTGCCCTCGCCTTCAGGGATTGATATTCTTCTTCCGCCCGTTCAGAGCCGACAACAAGAAGCCAATTTTCCGGATAGGCATCACAATAGTCGCAGGCGCCAATTGCGGCAGCGGTCAGGGAATGGCCCACTGCTCCGCCACCGGCAGAGACAATTACATCGCATCTGATTGATGGCGGGACCTCAAGATCTACCGGCCCAGGTGTCACCAGGCCTGTGTATCTGACCTTGTCCTCGATCGAATTTGCGCCGGGAAGCGTTTCCGGCAAGGTGATCAGATTGGCATCGCCATGTACCAGGATAAGATCGAACCAATCATGGACCGCCTCCAGCGTTTCGCGAACCCGCACCTGCTTCCGATTTTCCGTCATGATGTCGCGGATGGATGAAACCGTCATCGGTTTCCACGGCGCGGCCCGGGCAGCGCGCATCAGTGGTTCCAGTTCAAACCGCATTTGCCGGCGACCAAAGGGGTAGGTTTCAGTGATGATGATATCCGGGCGGCTTACTTCCAGGAGATTTAGGATTGTCTCTGCGCGCGACGACAATAGCGCCTCATCGGCGGGCTTGCCATCAGCCCGCACCAAGTCGGCAATGTAGGAATCCCCTGCCCTGACCGGCTCGAGCCAGACCATTTCAAGTCCGTCGAGATTGATGGATGGCAGGCGGGTACCACCCCAAATCATCTGGACCGTGAAGCCGGCGTTCACCAAGGCCTTTGCGACCCTTGTCGCGCGAAACACATGGCCAATGCCAAGCAGATGCTGCACATAGAACAAGACCGTTGGCTGGCCCGTTTTCGCAGATGTCGTCATCTTGCTGACGACCCCGCCTTTGCCTCGTTCAGCGATTTTCGCAGTAGATATTCCAGCACCGGAATAGTGGCATGGTGATCAAACAGAGCCCGAACCCGTTTTTCTCCCTTTCGGCCCAGTGCATTTCTCCTTCTGGGATCTCGCGACAGTTCTGCCAGCTGGGTACATAACTGTTCGACATTGTCCGGTTCGACAAAGACACCATTTTCACCATCAACGATAAGCTCCGGAATACCGGAAAGCGCGGTGGTCAGTACGGCCAATCCCTGGCTTTGAGCCTCGATCATCACATTGGGCAGACCATCCCGATCTCCGGTTTCGTCAATCCTGCACGGCAACACAAACAAGTCCGACTGCCGGTAGGCTGACAGTACATCCGACTGAGCAAGCGCACCCCTGAAATCACATCTGAAGACCAGGTCCAAATCACGCGCCTGCTGGATTAGTTGTTCGCGTAGCGGGCCGCCGCCAATATGCTGCCAATGCCAATGCAGATTTTCAGGCAACCGGGCCAGTGCCGCGATGATCGTATCAATGCCCTTCTTGGCGACTGCCCTGCCAACGGTCAGAAATCTGACCGGATCGTTCGGATTCGACCCATCACGGCGCTTGTGGAACGGCGCTTTTGTAAACGTTGAAAGGTCAATGCCATGATAGACAAGCTTGACCTTTTTGGGGTCTGACGCATGGCGGTATAGTTCCTCCGCCCCGCCCTTAGTGCAGGTCACGCACCATGCTGCATCGTCCAGTTTCTCCGTCAGTTCCCAACCGGGCGTCGTCCAGATGTCCTTGGCATGGGCGGAAATTGCAAATTTCATACCCGCTATCATGGCGCCATATCTGGCAGCCGAGGCCGGTGTATGAATGAAGTGGGCATAGAGGAAAGCCAGTTGTTCTGAATACTCCGCAGCGATGACCATTCCCTGCCCAAATCGCCTGATCCGATTGACCGTCTGATCTCTGCGAAAATCTGCGAAGAACGCATTGAGAGCCCTTCTGTAGCCTGGCATTTGCCTTGCTTTCAACCAGGCGCGCAGCACCCGAATTGGCTCCTGATAAAGATATTCGGGAAGGTAATATACCGGCGCAGTAATTTCTTCATGGACCGGATGAACCGATTTATCAGTCGGGTGACGCAAGGATATCAACACAAGATCGAAGCCGAGACGTTCCAGCTCTCTGATTTCCTGCGCAATGAATGTTTCCGAAAGACGCGGATAACCCTTCAGCACCACACCAATTTTCCCCGGACCAATATCAGACTTCAACTGTAGAAACCTGCTGTTTTTCCCGGGTTCTCTTGACTGCCGGTGTCTGATCGCTGCTTAGCAAATATTCTATATCGCTGCAGATTTCGTCCAGGCCGGCCATATCCCGATGGAGGAGGAATTTTGATGGAGAAGTGTTGTTCGGCAGTTGGCGAAGCGCATTGGCCATGACGCTGGGAATGGATGCTTCCTCGCTCGTCAGCATCTCGCACATGCCAAGTTCGCGGCCCCGGCTGGCACGGATATACTGCTCCTGACGGGGCTGGGTTCTTGGAACAAAAAGCGCCTTGCGATTGAACGAAAGTACTTCGCAAAACGTGTTGTAACCACACATGCCGACAACCCCGACGGCATTGGACAGAAGCCATTCCAGCCGTGATTCAAAGTCGATGATCGTGACGTTGGAAAGGCTGGATGCCCGCAGACGGATGCGCTCGCGATTTTCGGATTTCATAAAGGGACCCAGCACCATCACAATCGGATAATCATTATGCCAGTCATGTTCACGAGCTGCCAGGACCTGTTCCATCAAGACGGAACCGTCACCACCGCCGCCAGCAGTGACGAGTATGTATTCTTCTGGCAGAAAATGCATGTCTGTCTGCTGTAAAGCGGGCAGTTCCCGATCCAGCCAGCCAACATATTTCAGCCGTTCCGTCAGGCCATGGGGAAGTTCCATGTTTCCGAGCGGATCCCAAAACCGGTCCGGCCCATATACCCAGATACGGTCGTAATAATTATTGATTTTTTCAATGACCGATTTCGGTGTCCATTCCCGTTTCAGGTTTTCAGGTGAATCCATCACGTCGCGTAGACCAAGAATTGTCTTGACCGGCGTATCCGTAAGCAATTCGAGCGTTGGCTCCAACTCCCCCTTCAGGCCCATCGGTTCCTTGTCGACAATCATGATATCGGGCTCAAAACTTTCCGCGGTGCGCTGAATGATCAATTTACGCATCCGCAGAATGTCATCGAGTTCGATATATTCCCCGATTGAATTGTACTCGCCATTGTATAGTTTGATGACGCTGGGAATCTTCACAAAATCAACGCGAGCGCGGAAATCAAATGCCCCTGCGATCTGCGATCCGGAGATAATGATGACATTCACGCCCTTGAAGCGGTCGACAATTGAATGGGCAATCGCGCGGCATCGCCTGAGATGTCCCAGGCCAAACGTGTCATGGCTGTACATGAGGATACGAACATGATCGAGGCGCTTCATTAGTGCAAAGCTTTCTAATTACAGGCTTTTCCTGCCTGTTTGTTTACTCTTACCCCGTGTCAGCCAAGCTTGAACACAATCAAAACCCGCATAACGACCAATATCCAGCAGCCCCAAAAACCACAGACTGAATATAATTACAATCAAAGCATTTAGACATCACAGTTTCAATTGTTAAGGTCAAATCTGGTTCATTGTATTGAGGCTAATCAAGGCAACTTTAATACCCGATGAAATCAAAGCTGAAAATCGCATTTTTTGCTCCTCTGAAGCCGCCAGATCATCCAAGAGCGTCCGGAGATCGGCAGATGGCAAGAATGCTGCTAAATGCGCTTCTAAGGGCCGGATATGACGCATTTCTTGCAAGCCGGCTGATTACCTATTCCAAAAGGCATGGTCCAGAACACATGCAGGCGCGTATTACCGCCGCAAAAGAAGAGGCAAACAGGCTGATTGAACAATGGGTATCAGAAGGAAAAAGGCCAGATTTGTGGTTTTGCTACCACCCCTATGACAAGTCGCCTGACTGGCTTGGCATGGAGATTTGCGAGCGCCTGAACATTCCGATGATAACTGCGGAACCGTGCAAGACCGGCCAGGGCCCGAATGGGGAATGGATACCCTGGCGGACCGAAGCCCAGCGGGGCATTGCCATGGCCGACATGAATATCGTCATGACACCGGCTGATTATGACTATGTTTCCACTTTCATTGCCCCGGAAAAAATCGCCCGGATGGATCCATTCATCGATAAGGATCTGCTGACAGAATCGCCGCTTGTGTCCGATCCGTGGGCGGACAGTCCCGATGCCGTAAGGCTGTTGACCGTCGGAATGATGCGTCCAGGGGCAAAACTCGACAGCTACCGGACACTCGCTTCAGCGCTTTCTCGACTGAAAAGCAAGAACTGGTATCTGGTAATTGCGGGTGGCGGGCCGGGCCGCGAAGAAATAGAAGCGGCGTTCGATCCTACCCTAAAGGACCGAATTCATTTCGCCGGCGAGGTGGATGCGGGAACCGTGATCAGCCTGATGGGCAAGGCTGATGTTTTGGCCTGGCCCGGATGCCGGGAGGCTTATGGCATGGTCTATCTGGAAGCAGCAAGCCGTGGTGTACCGTCTGTGGCATTGGACAATATGGGCGTTCCGCTGGTCGTTGTTGATGGAAAGACCGGCTTGCTGGCAGTTCCGGATGACCCGGATGATTATGCCAGAAAGCTGGACCAGATAATCGAAGACCCCGCGCTCAGGCGACATCTTGGCCAGGGGGCCTCGAATTTTGTTACCAATGAACGATCGGCCAGTACCGCCGCTAAACAGCTCAAAAAAATCATCGACCAGGTGATCGTCAATGCGGGCCAGGCAAAGTGACCCAAAAATCGAACCAATCTGCCGCCTTTCAAAAACTGAACGATGAGATTGATTTTTGGCGAGCAGAAGACCGGAAAGTTCGGTTTTTTCTGCGGGATGATGATGCGGTCAGCGACACGCCTCCACTCAGAAAACTGGTCGAACTGAGCAAGCGCAGTGATACGCCGATATTGTTGGCGATCATTCCGAAAATGGCTGACAAGAGCCTTGCCAAATTGGTGCAGGAAACGCCTTTGGTGACCCCAGCGGCACACGGCTATGCCCATATAAGCCACACGCCCCAAGGCTACAAACCGTGTGAATTGGATCGTTTCCGGCCTCTGGAGGTCGTGATTGAAGAAATGAAGGCCGCCAGGGCGAAGCTGGCTGGGCTTGTAGGCGAAGGGATTTCAGCGCTTCTTGTTCCACCGTGGAATCGAATTCATGAGGAAATCATACCCCATGTCGGTGATGCAGGATTTGCAGGCATTTCGGCCAAAGGGTGGCAGCGCGACCCGACTCCGGTGCCGATGGTCAATGTGCATATGGATATCATCCACTGGTCGGGCGGTGTGACCGGCCGCGACCGCGAATGGATTTACCTGAATCTGGCCGAAAATCTGGAGGCCGCCAGAAAATCGGGCTGGAAGCCGGTCGGCATTCTGACCCATCATCTGGTTCATGATGATCGGGCCTGGGACAGCCTGGAAGCGATCTTCGAAATTGCCAAACAGTGCGAGGCCAAATGGATTGCTGCCGACGACTTGTTGGCAGAACGCCAGGCATAGTTCAGCCTGTCAACGAGGTCAGGCGTATGGATCGGCTGCGTCACGCAATCCGTCGCCGAAGAAGTTGAAGGCGAGAATGACCAATATTACCGGAACCACCGGCCACATCAGCCACGGATAGAGTGCTACCACGTTGATGTTCTGGGCTTCGTTGAGCAAAACACCCCAGCTGACGACGGGCGAGCGCAGACCAAGTCCCAGGAAGGATAGTGCAGTCTCGCCAAGTATCATGGTCGGGATCGTGATAGTCGCAGAAGCGATCAGGTGGCTCATGAAACCCGGAATAAGGTGCAGCCCGATGATCCTGGACGGTTTGGCACCCATCAACCTTGCGGCGAGCACGTAGTCTTCTTCGCGTAATGATAGCAGCTTGGATCGCACTGCCCTTGCGAGCGACGTCCATTCCAGCAGTCCGAGAATTACCGTGATCCCGAAATAGACGAGGATCGGACTCCAGGTGACCGGCATGATCGCGGCAAGTGCAAGCCATAGGGGGATAGTTGGCAGCGATTGCATAACCTCGATAATCCGCTGAACAACGAGATCGACCCAACCACCGTAATATCCGGCAAGGCCACCGATCGTGATACCGAGAACGAAAGAGATGAATATTCCGATCAGACCGATGGTCATCGAAATTCGAGCACCGTAAATCATGCGCGAAAATACATCCCGTCCGAGACGGTCGGTACCCAGCAGAAACAATTCGGATCTTTCCGGGGGACAAAACAGGTGGAAATCCGACTCGAACAATCCCCAGAACATGTAGGAGTCGCCGCGGCAGAAAAACCTGATCGGCTGTGGTTTGCTGGTATCTTCGGTGTAGTTACGTTTCAGTGTTTCCAGATCGAGCTTTGACTTGTAGCCATAGACAAACGGCCCGATGAACTGTCCCTCGTGGAATAGATGCACCGATTGCGGCGGCGCATAGATAAACCGTGTGTTGCGGGTTTCCAGCGAATATGGAGCAAGGAACTCCGCAATCGCGATCGAAATGTAAATGAACAGCAAAAACAGGCCGCAAACGACCGCAATTTTGTGCCGCTTGAACTTCCACCACATCAGCTTGCGCTGGGAAGCCAGGAAAACCTTTTCCTGTTCCGGTGTCATTTCCTCGATCGCGCGGGGGTCAAACGGCTCACGTGAATAGATGTGGGGATTTGCGACCGGGCCCTTGCCGCCCTCACCGGAGGAATCTGGACGGATTTCGTTCATCGGCTCACCCCGCCGGCCAATCTGATGCGCGGATCAAGGATCGCGAGCGCAATATCGGATATCAGCACGCCAATAACCGTGAGAAATGCAAGCAACATCAGGAACGAACCGGCAAGATACATGTCCTGGCTTTGCAGGGCTGAAATCAATAGCGGACCGGTTGTCTGCAATGAAAGCACGATCGCCACAATTTCAGCGCCGGAGATGACGGAAGGCAGAATGCTCCCGATATCGGCGATGAAGAAGTTCAGCGACATGCGGAACGGATATTTCATCAGGGCACGAAACTCCGGCATGCCCTTGGCGCGAGCTGTTGTCACATAGGGTTTGCGCAATTCATCAAGCAGGTTTGCACGCACCCGGCGTATCATGCCCGCCGTTCCCGAAGTACCGATCACGATGACCGGAATCCACAGATGTTCGAGAATGGACATCGCCTTGGCCCAGCTCATCGGCTGGTCGATGAATTCCGGATCATAAAGACCGCCGATTGAGGTCCCGAAATATTCCTTGGCGAAATACATCATGACCAAGGCCAGCAGGAAGTTTGGCGTTGCCAGTCCCAACAGGCCGATGAAGGTAAGGCCGTAGTCGCCCCAGCTGTACTGATGGGTTGCTGAATAGATGCCGATCGGAAAGGCGATCAGCCATGTGAAAATGATCGTGCAGAAGGTGATGAAGATGGTGAACCAGAGGCGGTCTCCAACAACTTCACGGACCGGCAACTGGTATTCGAAGGAATATCCGAAATCGCCCTGAACCATGCCGATCACCCATTTGAAGTAGCGCTGGTAGGGCGGCAGGTCGAAACCGTATTCCCGGCGGAGGAATTCGATTTTTTGCGGATCGACTGTCTCGCCGGAAGCGAGCAGTTGGGCAACATAGCTTTCGAAATAGTCGCCCGGCGGCAGCTCAATCAGGGTAAAGACGAGCATGCTGATCAATATCAGCGTCGGTATCATGTATAGGGAACGCTTGATGATATAGCTCAGCATTTACCCATCTTGCCCCTGACTATCTTGCCGATTTTCCGTGTTAGACGACTACTCTTCGAACCAGAACGTATCCGGGCGGTATATTCCGAAATACGAAGTCGGCTCCCATGAATAGATGCCCTCTTCGGGAACGTTGCGTAGATTGGACGAAGTGACGACAGGTTGACGGGTATTGTTCACAATACCGATTGAAAATGCCTGATCCGTGAAGATATCCAGCATCTTGTGCCAAACTTCGATCTGCTGCTCTACATCGGCGGAAGTTTTCCACTCCTTGAACAAATCGAGCAATTCTACTGCTTCGGGCATGTCCGGCGGCTCACCAGCCTTGCCACCGGTTTCATAATACTCGCCCCAGCTCGGCCATTGCAGCTGAGCGGGTGATACCGGTGCCAGTTCTTCCGGGCTCATTGTCGGGGCGGCAACACCGTTGTTCAAACCGAAGAAGACGGAAATTGGTGTTTCACCGGCAGCTGCACGACGTCTGAATATGTCGCGCTGGGAAGCCCTGACGAATGCCTTGATGCCGATGGCTTTCCATTGGGCAGCCACCAGTTCCAAAACATCAGTTTCCTCGGTGCTTTCGCCGGCGCTTTCGATGGTAAGTTCCGCGCGCTCACCATTCGGCAACAGGCGCACGCCATCATCGTCGCGCGCACCCAGGCCGGCGGCATCCAGCAATTCATTTGCCTTGTCCGGATCAAAATAAGACCAGGCCTCACGATATTCCTCACGGAACAAGGGACTTTGCGGCAAGACCGTATTTGCGCTTGGGCTGGCCAGCCCGAAATAAATCACCTCATTGATCTCGTCGCGATCAATTGCCAGCGAAAGGGCACGGCGGAAATTGGCATCGCGCATCAAACCGCGCCAAACCGGATCCTTGGTGTTCAGGTTCGGGTAAAGAGCGTATTCAGAGCCCTTTCCGGTCGTCCACAAATTGGTGATAAACCCGTGCTTTTCCTCCGATTCCTTGAGGAAGGTGAAATTGTCGAACCGGATGTAACGAGCTTGAAGATTGCTCTCTCCCGAACCGGTCTTGGCCGCGATAACATCCTTGGAAACAATATCCACCAGCAGCTTGTCGATATAGGGAAGCTGGTTGCCTTCATTGTCGACCCGATGGAAAAACGGATTGCGGACAAATACAAACCGTTCGGCAGGCGGCGGTGTTGTGTTCTGCCAAGGCTGAAGTGTCGGCATGTCCGGGTTTTCCGGCCGGCGCTGCCGGGTCCTGCGCGTGTGCAAGGCTGCCCAGCTGTCGACATTTGCCTCTTTCACCATGGCAGCGAGTTTTTCGGGATCGGCGTATTTTGCGTGAAACTGCTTCACGTAATGAGCCGGCAGGTAAATCCATACTGGCGACGGTGCGGCCAAAGCCTGCAGAAAGGACTTGTTCGGTTTTGACCAGCTATATTTGAAGGTCAGATCGTCAATGATCTCGAAAACCGGCTCTTCGCCTTCGACCAGCATGGCAGATGGTACGCCCTGGCGGCCGAGTTCAGGATCCTTGATGACGTCTTCCCAATAGTAGCGAAAATCCTCGGTTGTCAGCAGATGACCGTCCGACCATCTGTGGCCCTTTCTGATCTTGAACGTAAATTCCTTGTCTTCAACCGACTCGACAGATTCCAGAAGGTCTGGGACGAGTTCGATGTTGACATCATAACCGATCAGGCGGGCATATTCGTAAACGGTGATCTGACCGATATCCTTGGCTCGGCCCATCAACATTCGCAGTTCACCACCGTATCTGCCGATGGTCTTTCCTTCTGCATCAAAGTCGACAACAAGAGGATCTTCCGGAAGGCGCTCTTCCAACGGCGGCAGTTTTCCGTTGGCAACCATTTGGGCAATGTCTGGTGCCTCACCAGCATGCGATTGCCGAATAAACTGAAAATTAAATAATAATGCGACCGATAGCGCGAAAAGCAGCGCCATTGTCAATTTACGAATTACCATCAGACCAACTCCCTGAGATCAACATTTTCATTTGCCAGAACGACATGACCATTTTCAAGATGAATTGCACTCAAACCGGAATTTTCATTTGGTTTAAATGCGTCCGGCCAGGTGCTTGTATAATCCTCGCCGGTATATTGGATAGATTCAAAATCAAGCAGGCGATCAAGATCGGGATAAGGAACTGATGCCAGGAGTGATTTTGTATAGGGGTGTACAGGATTTGCGAACAGAACCTCGCGCGGTGCCAGCTCAACCAGCTTGCCGCGGCACATGACGGCGATGCGATCGGCCACATAATTTACCACTGCGAGGTTGTGTGAGATGAACAGGCTTGTCAGTCCAAGCTCGGTTCGCAAATCATTGAGCAAATTCAGTATCTGCGCCTGAACAGACACATCCAGTGCAGAAACCGGCTCATCACAAATCATGATTTCGGGGTGCAGAGCCAAAGCACGTGCAATGCCGATGCGCTGGCGTTGTCCGCCGGAAAATGAATGCGGGTAACGGTTCAGAAACCGTGGATCAAGGCCAACCAGCTTCATCAGATCGACGACATCACGTTCGCGGCTTTCGGGATCGCCGACCTTGTGAACATCGAACGGCTCCAGAAGAATACTCTTCACCGTCATGCGGGGATTCAACGAGGAGAACGGATCCTGAAAAATCATTTGAATCTTGCGGCGATATTCAAAAAGGTCCGGCCCGTTTAGCCCGAGCACATCAATCATTCCGGACTTGGAATTCATCAGAACCTGGCCAGATGTCGCGGAAATCGCACGCATGATAAGCTTCGAAACCGTTGTCTTGCCGGAACCGCTCTCACCGACCAGCCCCAGGCACTCGCCCGGCATGATCTCGAAGCTGACGTCGTCAACCGCGATTACCTTGCTGTCCTCTCCAGCGGTAAAGAAGCTGCCCTTGCGCGTGATGAATTCCTTGCCCAGATTTTTAACGACAAGATGCGGCTCGCTCTTGTCCTCAAATCCCCTTACCCGGTAGCGGCTGGAAAACTCCGAAACTGCATTGACTTTTTCCTTTCCCATATCCCGCAAGGAAACCAATCGCTCGCCCTTCTTCATGTCGAAGTGCGGAACGGCGGCCATCAACGCTTTCAGATAAGGATGCTGGGGATGGTTGAAGATGGTCTCGACTGGTCCGGCTTCCATCAACTTGCCATGATAGACAACCACCACCTCATCGGCCATGTTAGCGACGACGCCCAGATCATGGGTGATCAAAAGAATCGCGGTGTCGAATTTCTTTTGAAGCTGCTTCATCAGCTTCAGGATCTGAGCCTGTACCGTTACATCGAGGGCTGTGGTCGGTTCATCAGCGATGATCATGGCAGGGTTGCAGATCAGGGCCATGGCAATGACTGCACGCTGACGCAAGCCACCAGACAATTCGAAGGGATAACGTTCGTATCCGCCCTTGGGATCCGGAAATCCAACCAGGCGCAAAATATCGACTGTCTCTTCCTTGGATTCAGCGTGCCCCATGTTCCGGTGGAGGCGGAGTGCCTCCTCGATCTGATTTCCCACCGTATGGAGTGGAGAAAGCGCGGTCATCGGCTCCTGGAAAACCATCGAAATACGGCCACCACGCATTTGATAGAGGTAGGGATCACGCGTTTTCAATCCGGCAATATCAACCGGCTTCTTGCCCAGCTCGCGGTCATGGAACAATATCCGTCCGCTATCAATCGTGCCATTTGAAGGGAGTATCCGCAGAATTGATTGCGCGATCACGGATTTACCCGAACCCGATTCACCGACGAGTGCTACGACTGTGCCCTTGAACATGGAGAAGCTGACGCCTCGCACAGCCTCAACCCTTCCGCCTTGTATAGCGAAAGACACATGCAGGTCCTCAACCTGCAACAATTGCCGTTTTTTCTCCGGCATAAGCAAACGGCCCCCTGTGGGCGGGTTTATCCCGCTTTATCGCTGGTTTTACACAATTGAGTGGGGATTCAAAGTGACGAAAGTCACACTCCACGATCTGTGTTCACAAATTAGCATAATCGTAACTGCATCACCATAATTGATTCGGCATTTCCCTACCGGTCGTCCACATTTTCAGGAGCACCGGCATCCTCCAGTTCCTGGTCGATAATGCCGCGCGCGGCGGCGGCCGCAGCCTCGGTACGATGTGCCTCTGCATTGGGACCAGTCTGGTCTGTAATGCGCACAGTAACTTCCCGACTGGCAAATCTGATACCTTCCTTCTCAAACAGTTCCCGAATGGCTGCATATACAACCTTGCGGGTTACCCACTGATCTCCGGGCTTGGTCATGAACTTGACCCGGAGGATCATCGCTGAATCCTCCATTTGCACGACACCCTGCGATTTCAGAGGCTGCAGAAACATCGGACCGACATCAGGATCTTCAAGAAGTCTCTGCCCTAGTTTCTTGACCATTTTACGAACCTTTTCCACATCTGTGTCATAGGTGACGCGCAAGGGCAATTTCATGATGACCCAGTCACGGGAATAATTGGTCAATTGCTGAATTTCGCCAAAGGGAATGGTGTGCAGCGGTCCGTTATGATGACGCAACTGAAACGATCGCAGTGAAATCTTTTCGACAGTGCCACGTACATTCCCCAGCTCGATATATTCGCCTTTTCTGAAAGCATCATCAAAGAGGAAAAAACCGCCGGAAAAAATATCCCTGATAAGTGTTTGTGCACCAAAACCAACTGCTAGGCCGATCACGCCTGCACCGGCAAATAATGGTGCGACATCGACCCCAAGATTTGACAGGATGATCATTCCTGCAATCACACCGATTACACCGATTGCAATATTGCGCAGCAGCGGAAGCAGCGTGCCAAGGCGGGTCGTTCCCTGCCCCGAAGGCTCATCTTCCATCTGGGAAGGATCGCTGTTTTCTATCACGCCTTCGGCTTCCAGGCGTTCATCAACGAGTAGCGCGGTCAAGCGATAAAAAAACCAGGCAAGGAATGCGACGATGATCGTGTCCATAAATGCCGTGACCGGATTGCCCTGCTCGCCAATATCGACCTGCCAGGCACCAAGGATGAAACCGAGTGCCGCAATTCCAATCAGAATACCCGCTGCTCTTTCCAGTAGCGGGCGAAAGGTCGCACGGAAAACCGGGTACTGGTTTTCGTCGGCATGGGAACTGCGAATATTGGCGATCACGTCACTTTCGGAAAGCGGCTCGTGGGCCAGTGCCTTTTCTCGCGCACGTTCTTCTTCCTGACGCTCGCTTTGCGCTGCCTTCGCGGCCAATTCGACCCGCTCATCAAATCGCTTCTGCCGGGCGACATAGAACTTGTCGATGACAATGAGAATGACCCCGTAGACGGGCAGCGCAGCAATTGCGGCCATAATCGGCGCGGAAACCAGCATGTTGGCGCTGTCCTCGTCCATGATCAGACGATAGCTGCTGACGAGCCAGGCGACGAAAAGATAGATAATCGCCATGATGTGCCAGCTGGCGGCAAACATGCGCCTCAGAACTGGTTTGAGTGATGGATCGCCCGGACCCAGAATAACACCGGCAAATGCCTTTTTGTGCTTGATGCTCAGCAAAGCGTAGATCAATGCCGCCATGCCCATCGCGATCACAAGGAACAATTTGTGGGCATTCTGATTCAGGCCCAGCATTTCCATCCAAATGCATACCGCAAATGCGAGGATTACGACGATCATCGAATTGCGCCAATCCCGCTGCATGATGACGGCGGTCTTGTCGTCCAGATTTATCATGCGGTGTTTTGGCGTATCGGGCGCGATAATGTTGAAGAAAATTACTGATCTAAACACCCAGTATGCGACATAGGCGCTTACGATCACCAAAATGGTCGAGCGGCTTGGTTCGTGACCCGTATCGAATATCAATGCCACGATTATGGCGACTACAAACATGATTGCACAGCTTACTGCCAGCATCATCGCGCGGAACAGCAGATAGCTTATTTTGGCCACGCGGGTATGCGGATCGGGATCGAACAAATGCCCCAACCGTTTGCGGGTCGTTCGTTGGAAGAAAATCGAGATCACGGTACCGATTGCTATACCGCCAAACGCGGTTAATATCGCCTGCCAAAGCCAGTCAAGTGTACCGTCAGGACTGGCTTCCGTAAGGGTCGCTACAATCTGTTTGCCTAGAGAAGGAATATTGGCAATCAGGATTCGAATTCTTGCCCTTAGCCGGTAGGCGTCTTCTGCGATCGACTCTTCTTCTTGTGCCTGTTTCGCAGCCTCATCTTCACCATCAGGCGACATGATCACGACGGTCATGCCGCTCTTTTTTGCCTCCTCAATAATGGGAGACAAATTCGGCGATGTGCTGCTATCAATGCCTTCCTGGGCAAACACGGCAGGCTGCGCCAGCAGCATGATGACGATTGTCGCGACCGACAGAAGTCCCAAATATTTCATGATGACGCGCATTTTCGCTCCCCTTGAGCGAATAAAGCGTCAGGACAGGCAGGATTGCAAGCGATCTAGGCGCAAAATTGCAGACAAATGCTGCGCGACGTTCGGCCTGTGCATTGCCGTTGCAGATATGAGACAGCTGATGAACTGCTGGGTGAGCTAAACATTGACCGGGATTGAAAGGGCAATACCCTCAAAAAGAAGTAGCGAACACTGGCTTTCACCCTGCCTGGGCCCAGAAAGCCGGTGTTCGCCATCCCATGGTCTTTTTTGGCTATCGAACACAAATTGATGTGTTTCAGATGCCCGAAGCTCTATGGCCTCGTTTACTTGTCGGTGCTTGTCGCACTCTTGATATTGCGCCCTCTGCAGGCGCAAAATTCGTCGTCTACATAAACAGATGGCGGCTAAAGCCAATGTTGACGGAAAATGTCTAGTGGTTTGAAAGCCAGTCACGCGCTGCACGTTGTGCGGCTGCGATTTGCTCTCGGGTCATCTCGTTCGACAATTCGGCGCGCTGTATCTTTGCGGGCTCAAAACCGCGATAGGCTGCGATGTTGAACCACTTGTGTGCGGCGACCAAATCCTGTTCGCCATTCCTGCCGGAGGCGTACATCAATCCCATTTCGAAAATGTTCTCAACATTCTCGGGATTTGCCATTCCGGAATATTCTGTTCCCGCGCTATCAAACCTTGCCATTGAACCAGTCCCTTGAGTTACCCGCCGAATTTTTCGGCTCTTGTTCTTGTTTGATAACAGTGACCGACGGCCTTTATCGTGTCTCTTTTCGGCCCTGCATCATGGATCAAACAATGGCAGGAAGGCTTGAAGTCGCGGTAAACAATCATCCTTAAGGAAATTGGAATCAGATCTGAATCAATGATGAATTTCACCATTGATTCACCGTTGATATCTTTTAATTTCAATGGGTTACACGGAAATTTAGGGAAGATTCATGTTTGAATTTCAACAATTGCGTAACCAAGACGTAGGATGATGAATCCAATTTGATCTTTTTGTATTGGCTCGGTTAAGCCTGTTCGGCCGATTAATCCCGACCGATTTGGCTATTTTCGTGCCCGTTGTCCGAAGAGGATCTTTTGTGCCTCAGGATCGGTTGCGATGTTGGACTTCTCTCTGACGTCCTTGCCGATTTCGATGCCCTTGGATACTGCGGGGCGCGCCTTCATTGTGTCAAACCATTTCCGCAATGCCGGGAACTCGTCCAGGTCCTGGCCCTGCCGCTCATAGGGAACGACCCAGCCCATGCAGGCCATATCGGCTATTGAGTATTCACCCGCCAGAAAGGGCCGGTCTTTCAAGACCTGGTTCATGACGCCGTAAAGCCGATTTACCTCGTTGGTATAGCGGTCATAGGCATAGTCGATTTTTTCCGGGGCATAATGGCGGAAATGGTGGGTTTGTCCGGCCATGGGACCCAATCCGCCGACCTGCCAGAACAGCCATTGCTCGACTTCCATTCGTTTCCGGGTTTCCTGCGGATAGAACTTGTCGAACTTGCGGCCGAGATATTGCAGGATCGCGCCTGATTCAAAAACCGAAATTGGCTCACCATCCGGCCCTTCGGGATCAACGATTGCCGGCATTCGATTGTTGGGCGAAATCTTCAGGAACTCCGGCTCGAATTGTTCTCCCCTGCCAATATTGACATATTTGATTTCATAGGGAACACCGAGTTCCTCGAGCATGATGGTGATTTTCCAACCATTTGGCGTGGGCCAGTAGTAAAGTTCTATTGGCTTGTCTTGTTTCATGAAAGTGTCCCTGGATTACTGCACTGACCCGTTCAGGATGAACCGGTTTCCCGGAATATAGAGCCGTTGATTGAAATCGGAAGTGAGCGAAGCGGCGGTAAAACACAATTTGTTACGAAATTTGTGGTTATTCTGCCAAAAACAGGTGATACCAATAGGTCATGAGACGAGAATTTGTTTTTGATCCGGCTGATCTGCCGCTAGCCACGCCGGAATATGATTTGCCCAAGCAATTTACCGATGCAAAGGCCGCAGTCGCCGCATTGCGCAAGATTTACGATCTAGGAACGACATATCTGAGGGAAAATTTTGCCGAAGTCATGCACAACGGCAAGCCGCAAAACCGCTTCAGGGCCTATTATCCGGAAATTCGGTTGGTAACCACCAGCTACGCCAACGTGGATTCGCGCCTTGCCTACGGCCATGTGTCTGGACCTGGCGAATATTACACCACGATTACGCGGCCGGATTTGTTTGCGAATTACCTGCAGACGCAAATCGAACTGCTTTTGAACAATCACGGCGTGCCGGTCATTGTGGGTGTCTCGGATGTACCGATACCCCTACATTTCGCCTTGCCGGAAGGCGCGCATGTTGACGGCTCAATCGATGCGACGCTGGATCGCCCATTACGCGATGTCTTCGACGCGCCCGATCTGGCAGATACCGATGACCGGATCGCCAATGGCGAGTTTGAAGTTGCTTCGGATGTCGACCTGCCGCTTGCGCCGTTTACAGCACCTAGGGTCGATTACTCGCTGCATCGCCTTTCCCATTATACCGCGACCAGTCCGTCGCATTTCCAGAACTATATCCTGTTCACCAATTACCAGTTCTATATTGACGAATTCATCCGCCATGCGCAGGAAGCGCTGCTTGATCGAGAAAGCGGCTATACGATGCTGGTCGAGCCGGGCAATGTAATTACGCTTGCCGGGGAATCCAGCCCATCATCGGGCACGGTACCCAGCCGCGCCCCGCAAATGCCGGCTTATCATCTGTGCCACGGAACCAATTGCGGTATCACCATGGTCAATATCGGGGTTGGCCCGTCTAACGCCAAGACGATCACCGATCACATCGCGGTGTTGCGTCCGCATACCTGGCTGATGCTGGGTCATTGCGCCGGACTGCGCAACAGCCAGTCGTTGGGTGACTATGTTCTGGCTCATGCCTATGTCCGCGAAGACAATGTACTGAATGACGACCTTCCGGTCTGGATCCCGATCCCGGCGCTTGCCGAAGTCCAGATCGCGCTTGAAACCGCAGTCGCGGAAACGACAGGCCTGGCTGGTTACGAATTGAAAAAAATCATGCGCACAGGAACGATTGCAACCATTGACAACAGGAACTGGGAATTGCGCGACCAGTCCGGCCCGGTCCAGCGCCTTTCGCAATCGCGCGCGATCGCGCTCGACATGGAATCAGCGACCATTGCGGCCAATGGATTCCGGTTCAGAGTACCCTATGGGACATTGCTTTGTGTTTCCGATAAACCCCTGCATGGCGAATTGAAACTACCGGGTATGGCGACTGAATTTTATACAAGACAGGTTGCGCAGCATCTGACAATCGGCATCCGGGCGCTTGAGAAACTACGCGACATGCCGTCCGAGCGATTACATTCCAGAAAATTAAGAAGTTTCGACGAAACTGCGTTTCAATAAACTACCGCCAGAGCCGTTTGGTTTATATCACAGGCTTGCTGGCTTCGAAGCACCTGTAGAGAAACATTTATTGAGTTTTGCGGAATAGAACCATGTTTCGAGTATTTCGGTTTCTGTTGCTGGCAGCGATGATTGGAACCAGTCTTGTAATTATCGCAGGCTTTTTTGGTGCTGTTCATCCGGCTTTTGATACGCTTTCGAATTTCAGGCTGCATCTTGCGGTGTTACTGGTTCTGATGGCGGTGCTGTGGACGTTTAGCTGCAGCCGGGTTCCCGCACTCCTGTTTGCGCTGATCGGATTCTTTGCCATCGCCAGCGCGAGCTCGGGTCTGCCGATACCGAGCGGATCGGCACAGGCCAGCACGAGCAGCCAGACCCATCGCCTGTTTGTGATGAATTTGTTCTGGGCAAATCAGACGCCGGAGGCGGTGATATCAAAAATCATTGAATCGGACGCGGATATCGTCATGCTGATGGAATTTGGTCATGCCTGGCCAAGCAATGTCCAGGAACTTTCAGCACGCTATCCCTACATTTTTCATTGTCCGGTGCATTATGGCACCGGCGGTGTGATCACGCTATCCCGATATCCGCTCAGGACGGAACCGAGATATTGCGGTACCTATGGTTCCTTGGGTCTTGCCGACGCCGAAATTGACGGGACAACGGTCACACTCGGGGCAGTTCATCTACGCTGGCCGTGGCCCGCAAGCGGACCGCGGCTGATCGACGAGCAAACGCCCTATCTGAGGGCGACCGGCGAAAATGCGCTTATTGCCGGGGACTTTAACTCCGTCACCTGGAGTCACTCCATGGCGCGATTTGCCAAGGCAGGCGATTTGGAGATCGTCGGGAATATCGGCCCGACCTGGGGGCCGAGCCTGACCATAATGGGTCATGAACTGCAATGGCCGCGACGGTTTGGCCTACCGATCGACAATGTGATGTCGAAGGGAAAGGTCGATATTGTCAGCGCGACCACCCTCGAACCGCTCGGCAGCGATCATTTGCCAATCCTGGTCGATTTCCAGATCCGCTAGCAGCATCACATATTCGAATAGACAGGCCCCTCGCCGCCCTGTGGCGGCGTCCAGTTGATGTTCTGGTTGGGATCCTTGATATCGCAGGTCTTGCAGTGGACGCAGTTTTGAAAGTTTATGACAAATTTGGCATCCTCGGTTGAAGTGCCGACAATTGCATTCCCATCACTGTCGACCCATTCATAGACGCCTGCCGGGCAATATCGGGCTGATGGTCCGGCATAGACGCCAAGCGCCGAGCTCTTCTGCAAATCAAGATTTGCGACCTTCAGATGCGGCGGCTGATCTTCGGAATGATTGGTGTTGGACAAGAACACCGATGAAAGCCTGTCGAAGGTGAGTTTGCCATCCGGCTTGGGATAGTCAATCGGGGTACAACCTGCAGCCGGTTCCAGCGTGGCGTAATCCGGTTTGCCGTGGCTCATGGTGCCAAATGGCGACCAGCCGCCAAACAGCGTATTACACCACATGTCAAATCCACCTGCCATGATGCCGAGTGTTGTCCCGAATTTGGACCAGAGCGGCTTCGCATTGCGAACTTTCTTGAGATCTTTGCCGATCGGGCCCGACCGCCATTCTGCGTCGTATTCGGTCAGTTCATCACCGGCGCGCCCGGCGGCCAGCGCGTCATTCGCCTTTTCGGCCGCCAGCATGCCCGACAATATCGCATTGTGGGAACCCTTGATCCGCGGCACGTTCACAAAACCCGCAGAGCAACCGATCAAGGCACCGCCCGGGAAGACAAGCTTGGGCACCGACTGCCAGCCGCCTTCGGTGATTGCTCGCGCACCATAGGAAATGCGCTTGGCATCATCAAAGACACCGCGGACCTTGGGATGGGTCTTGAAACGCTGAAATTCCTGAAACGGTGAAAGATAGGGATTCTTGTAGTTCAAATGAACAACAAAACCCACAGCAACCATGTTGTCTTCCAGGTGGTAGAGGAAGGAACCACCGCCGGTTGAACTATCCAGCGGCCAGCCGAAGGAGTGCTGGACCAAACCCTGTTTGTGGTTTTCGGGTTTGACCTCCCACAATTCCTTCAATCCGATGCCGAATTTCTGTGGTTCGCTGTCGCGGCCCAGATCGAAGTCGGCGATCAATTGCTTGGCGAGCGAACCGCGAACGCCTTCACCGATCAGAACATATTTGCCCAGCAGGGCCATGCCGCGCTCGAAATTCGGTCCTGGTTTGCCGTCGCTGTCGAGACCCATATCGCCGGTGGCGACACCAATTACTGCGCCTGCGTCATTGTAGATGACTTCTGCAGCAGCAAATCCGGGATAGACTTCCACGCCCAAGGCTTCGGCCCGGGTTCCGAGCCAGCGGCAGACATTGCCCAGCGAAACGATGTAATTGCCGTGATTGTTCATCAAGGGCGGCATGGCAAAGTTTGGCAGGCGGAAGCCACCATTTTGCGTCATAAAAAAGAATTCGTCGCGATTAACCTCGGTCTTGAAAGGATGATCGGGATCATCCTTCCAATCCGGCAGGAGCTGGTTTATGCCGACGGGGTCAACAACCGCGCCGGAAAGGATGTGTGCGCCAACCTCTGCACCCTTTTCCAGGACAACGACGGAAAGATCAGCGTTGAGCTGCTTCAAGCGAATTGCCGCGGATAATCCGGCGGGACCTGCACCCACGATAACAACATCAAACTCCATGCTTTCGCGTTCAGGGATTTCCATTTCCTCGGCCATCAGCCCTCCAGATCCAGCTGCATTTTTCGTTTATGTCATCACACAATTGGCTATATGTGAATTGCCTCGGCAAAGATATGCCACAACAGGTGAAATCTTGTCAGCGAACAATTGAGACATGTTTCATCCGGCACACGACAATTTTGACAGTCCGATTGCACTATTTGTAAAATAAATACCTTCATGGCTGCGTCAAACATGACAAATCGGCACGCGCGGTCAGGAAGAAAGTTAATTCTGGAGAGATGATTTGGATCCGGTATCCGGCGAAGAAGATGGTCAAGACGAGGACGCGCCGATCGAGAAGCTGCGTTTTCAACTGGAGATGGGCGTTGATCTGGCAATCGACGAGACGCCAATCGACCGCTTCGCTGAAAGCCTGGCAGCCAAAGAAGCAGCAGCGCAATCTGCTGCCAGCAAACAAGCTACAAGCAATAAATCCTTCAGCAGGGAAACATCTACTCCCGCAAAAGGGCCGACGCCACGCACCAATCGCCCGGAAATGACTATCCCCGATGACAAGGCGGCTGAAAGTGCGCGTGAAATTGCCGGAAAGGCGAAATCACTCGAAGAATTGAAGACGTCAATGTCGGAGTTTGATGGTTGCAATCTTCGTCTCAGCGCCAAGACCACGGTTTTTGCCGACGGCAATCCCGAAGCACGTATCATGATGATCGGCGAGGCACCCGGCCGTGACGAGGATATTCAGGGGCTGCCCTTTGTCGGAAGATCGGGTCAGCTGCTTGACCGGATGCTTGCAGCCATCGGACTAGACCGGACAAGTGTCTATATTTCGAACGTGATTGCCTGGCGTCCGCCCGGCAACCGGACGCCGACCCCGCTTGAAACCGAAATCTGCCGGCCGTTCATTGAACGTCATATTGAGCTTGCCGAGCCTGAAATCCTGGTGATGCTCGGTGGAGCATCAGCCAAGACGCTGTTCAATACCAGCGACGGTATTTTGAGAATGCGCGGGAAGTGGCAAAAATTCCGCTATGGCGACCGTGAGATCGATGCCATGGCGATGCTTCACCCTGCCTATCTGTTGCGCCAACCAGCCCAGAAAAATCTGGCCTGGCAGGATCTGGTGAAACTCAAAATCCGGCTGGAAAACGAGCCAAGCGAAGCCTGACCCGTTTTACCTATCTCGCTTCAAAGAAAGCACGCAAGGAGACATTCGACCATTTTTCCTGATGTCTGGCGGCGTTCTGCCAACTCTCGACGATTCTGCCGGTCAGATCATCGGTTACGGCAAGATCAGCCAGAACCTCGGAAGTAGCTGCGCGAAGGTTTTGCAATACATCATCAGGAAATGGCAGGACTTCAACCGATTTCTCGTCTAACAGCTTTATCAGGGATTGGGAGTTGAACCATTCAGACTCGGTAAGGCCGACAATATTTGTGTGCGCACAGGCTGACTGGACGATCGCCTTCAGATCGTCTGACAACGCATTCCAGGCATCAAGCGAGACCAATGCCTCTCCGGTTCCGTTCGGCTCATGCCAGCCGGGGAAATAGTAGTAATCGGCCACTTTCTGGAAGCCCATTGCCATGTCAGAAAACGGGCCAAGAAATTCCGTGGCATCCAGCAAGCCGGACTGCATTGCCGAGAAGATTTCGCCCGGCGCCATGGCAACCGGTACGGCGCCGAATTTTTCGATCACCCGACCGCCCAGACCCGGTATGCGCATCTTCAGGCCCTGAAAATCCTCAATCGTGTTGATCTTGCGCTTGAACCAACCGCCCATCTGGAAACCGGTATTGCCGGCCATGAATGGTTTCACACCGGAAGAAGCATAAAGCTCATCCCAAAGTGCCTGACCGCCGCCGTGATAGATCCAGGCCATATGTTCGGGTGGCGTCAGGCCAAATGGCCCGGCGGTGAACAATGGAGCTGCGGCGAATTTTCCGCCCCAGAATACAGGAGCTGTGTGGGCAAGTTCCGCTGTGCCGCTGGCGACGGCGTCAAGAGTCTCCAATGCAGGTACCAGTTCCCCTGCGGCGAATAGCTTCACGGTCAGCTTGCCGTCCGACATGGTCGTGATCTGGTCAGCCAACATCTGGGCCGAAATGCCAGGCCCAGGCAGGTTTTTTGGCCAGGAAGTCACGAGTTTCCATTCAATATTGCCGGAGGCCAATGCCGGCATTGCCAGGGCAGGTGAAACTGCGCTGGCGGTAATTGCGGTCAATGCGTTGCGGCGTGAAATATTCATAAATCTTCCTTCCAAAAATCAATAAAGTGATGAACTGGACCATGGCCCTTGCCAATATTGAGCGTATCTGCGGCAGAGATCGCCCTTGTGAGCCACTGTTTTGCCGCATCCACCGCCTCAGGCGGAGACATACCAAGTGCCAAATTTGCCGCGATTGCCGAAGACAGGGAGCATCCGGTGCCGTGGGTGTTTGACGTATCGATGCGATCGGTCTGAAACCAGAATTCTGACCCCTCCCACACCAGGAAATCCCGGCTGGTATCAGCCTCTGCATGTCCGCCCTTGACCAGAACACCGACGCCCTGGTTTTCGCGGCTGATCAGAAGCGCCTGATTGCGGACTTCGTCATCGGTGGCCGCGACAGGCATTTCCGTCAGGCGTGCAGCCTCGTGAAGATTGGGCGTAACCAGCGTGGCCAGCGGAAAAAGCTCTTGCTTTAGCGTTTCGACTGCCTCGTCGGCGATCAGCGGATCGCCGCTGGCGGCTACCATGACCGGATCGACCACAATGTTCTTTGCCTTCCATCTCGAAAGGCCATCGGCAACAACATCAATGATCGCCGATTGCGAAAGCATGCCGACTTTGACCGCATCGACGTCAAGATCAGAAAATACCGCATCCATCTGGGCACGAATGAAGTCCGTCGGTACGTCATGTATCGCGTCGACGCCCAGGGTGTTTTGTGCGGTCAGAGCCGTAATCACGCTTGCGGCGTAGACCCGGTTTGCCGACATGGATTTCAGATCTGCCTGGATTCCGGCGCCACCACCAGAATCAGAACCGGCAATGGTCAGGGCAATGGGGATTGAACTCATTGGGACTTCCTCGCCTGTGTGATCAATGCCGATAAATCGCGTGCAGCGGTTTTGACATCGGGTGCCATGTAGATCGCTGAGATGATGGCGACCCCGTCTGCCCCCGCTTCAATCAAGCTTTCGAGATTTTCTGCGGTGATCCCGGCGATAGCGCCAACAGGCAGGCCGGGAGCTTCCGCCCGGACGATGTCAGCAAGTTCGCGCCATCCCTCGACGCCGATTGAGACTGGATTGTCCTTGGAGGCTGTATCAAACACGCCGCCAATACAGGCATAGTCTATCTTTTCGACCGGTAGCGACCGGGCATCTTCATCGGTCTTCACCGTAAGACCGATAATCGCGTCGGTTCCAAGCAATTCACGGGCCTTTTCGGGATGCATGTCGGATTGGCCGAGATGCACACCCTGCGCTCCCGATTCAATCGCGATTTGCGGATGGTCGTTGATCAGAAGCGGAACATCTGTTCCGGAGATAGTAGACAGAATCGCCTTCACGTTACGTGTCTGATCGGCGGCGTCTGCGTGTTTGTCGCGATATTGCAGCAGTGTCACGCCGCCGGCCACACTCGCCTGTGCCAGTTCCGCCAGGTCGCGGCCATTGGTCCGTTCGGGATCGAGAATGCCATATAGGGACAGATCGACTTTATTCATTTATCCGGGCTCGCTGTGAAATGGTTTCTGTCTGGAGATTTGCCAAATTGTCGAGGAATGCGGGAAGAAAACTGCCCGGACCTGACGCAGTTTCGGATGCCAATTCGCCGGCTACGCCGAACCAGACCAAACCGGCAAGAGCGGCAATCCGAGGCGTCGGCGCCACTACGCTGAGTGCTGCGATCAAAGCTCCGAGTGCACACCCGGATGCAATGGTGAGGTCCATGCATGAATGACCGTTCGCTACTTTGATTATGGAACCATCACAATGAATTTCGTCGGTGGCGCCGGTGATCACGAGGCATTTGGCGGTTGTATCACTAAGCACCTCATATTCACGCCGGTTAACCTTCAGGATCATATCGCCGCGCTCCAGCAATTCCCTGGCGAACGCCAAACGTGGCTGCGACAATTCGCATTTGACTGGATCAAGGATGATCGGGATGCCCTTGTCGCGAGCAGTCTGAACCGATCGTCGAATAGCTTCAATGCGGGTACCATCAAGCGTTCCGAGATTGACCAACAAGGCCCGGCTGGCGGCTGTGAAGAACGGAACTTCTTCCGGTGATATGGTCATCGAAGCCGTTCCACCGCAGGCCAGCAGGACATTTGCCGTTATCTGCTGCGCTACAGAATTGGTGATGCAATGCACCAATGGCGATTGGCGGCGCATATCCTCGATCGCATCGAAGGCGAGCGCAATATCATCTGCAATGGAATCTCGTCGCAACATCTGGTTCCAGCACTTGGGAGCATGCTGATGCACGGAATTGCGGAAGCCTGTTCAGGTTGCCTCATTCCCTACGCCGGCACGATCCGGATCAGGTTCAAAGAGTTGGCTAATCGCCTCTCAGCCCTTAGGGGCACCTCCATGAGATAATGTGGCAATAGCGCTAATCGACCTGCGTTTCAAGAGGAACGGGATCTGGGTCGGAATAGAGTGTTGCCACTGCGGCAATAATCACGACCAGCAACATGGCGACGGCCATGGCGATATTGATGGCCATATGGGTTTTCTTTGACAGGTCCAATCGATGCAGGGAAACACCGGCATACAGCCATAAAAGATGGATTGGCAGCCAGATCATGTTCATGATCAGGAACTTGATCGCGATCTCGCCGACGAGATTGTCCGCCCAGAAAGGAAAGCCGGTAAAGAAAGTGGTGTTGACGACATAGGCCTTTGGATTGATCGGCTGGAGTGCCACCCCTCCGATAAACCCGGGTGGGTTTTCTGAATGAATGAAGGCCAGTTTTGACCCCGCAAATGCGATTTTTGCCGCGATATAGAACAAATAGCCAAGCGAAACCGCAAACAGGACGGTTCGGACATAGGGGACCGAAAACAACAGTCCTGCCAGACCGGACACGACAGCAAAGGCGACCAGGTTATTGCCCAGAAACAGACCGGCGACATAGGCAAGCCCGGCGCGAAATCCGAAGCCGGCACCGACGCCGGCGGCAGACAAGACGCCCGGCCCCGGCGTAATGATCAGGAAAAATACCGCCAGCGTGAATGCGAGCATGAAGCCTCCGATCTAACGCTGACGGCTCATCCGCGTCTTGCTGCAATCATTTCCCAAACCTTGGAAGGAATCGCGGGCATGTCGATATGGTCGATGCCATATTCGGAATTGAGGGCATGAACAACTGCATTCATGACTGCCGGGCAGGCGCCAATCGTGCCGGCTTCGCCAGCGCCCTTGATGCCGAGCGCATTGGTGGTTGACGGCACGTTGCGGGTCTCGAAATGAAAATTCGGAATGTGCTGCGCCAGCGGCATGGAATAATCCATGAAGGTTGCCGTCAGCAATTGCCCATCCTCATCATAGACGACATGCTCGTTGAGGCATTGACCAATGCCCTGCACGATACCGCCATGAATTTGACCGGCAAGCAGTAGCGGATTCACCGTCACCCCATAATCATCAACGATCGTATAGGCGACAATTTCGGTTACTCCGGTATCTGGATCGATCTCCACTTCGCAGATATGCGTGCCGTTCGGATAGGTGGCTTCGCTTTGGTGGACATCGGCATCTGCCTTCAGGTCATCGGGATCTTTTGCAGACTTTGCCAAATCAGAAAAACCGACAAACCTGTCTGTGCCCGCAATTCGTGCCTGACCATCATTCAGCTCGATGTCCGAGGGCGCCGCTTCCAGCTGATCAGCGGCCAGTTTGCGGATTTTCTCTGCAAGCAATTCACTCGCCTTAACTGCCGAAACGCCGCCTAGGGGTACGGACCGGGATCCGCCGGTGCCGCCACCTTTGGCAAGTTCGTCGGTGTCACCCTGGCGTACTTCAATCTGTTCATAGCTCAAACCCAGCTTCTCGCCTGCAAGTTGGGCATAGGCGGTACCATGACCCTGGCCATTGGCCTGTGTGCCGATTTTCAGCGTCACATGCCCGTCCTTTTGCAGTTCGAGAAATGCTGCCTCCGAGCCGGCAAATGCGCAGGCCTCGATAAATGTTGCCATGCCGATACCGCGGATCTTGCCGCGGCCTCTTGCTTCTGACGCGCGTTCATCAAACCCCGACCAATCCGAGCGTTCCAGGGCCGCGGTCATATGGCCGTCAAACTCGCCAGTATCGAACTCACGCTTTCCGGGCGACAGATATGGCATCTGATCCGGCCTGACGAAATTCCGACGGCGAATTTCCTCTCTGGCAAGTCCCAATTCCAGGGCACATTGATCGACAAGGCGTTCAATCAGATAGGCCGCCTCGGGCCGCCCTGCCCCGCGATAGGCGTCCGTTGGTGTGGTGTTGGAGAAAACACCCTTGATCTCGCAGAACATGTTCGGAATATCGTAGACCCCGGTTGTCATCGAGATACCGAGTGTCGGGATGAAGGGTCCATAGCAATGGAGGTAGGCTCCCATTGCTGCAAGCAAATCAACTTCGATCGCCAGAAACTTTCCTTGCGCGTCCATTGCCATTCTGGCAGTGGCGACATTGTCCCTGCCATGCGCGTCAGCAACAAAGTGCTCGGTTCTATCACATTTCCACTTTACCGGCCGTCCCAGCCGTTTGGCGGCTTCCATCGCCAGGGGATATTCGCGATATGCGAATGCCTTAGTACCAAATCCACCACCGACGTCACCCGTCTGGACCCGGATCATTGACTTGTCGACGCCAAAAACCTTGGCGAGGGGATCGCGCATTCCGTGCACGCCCTGCGAACCGACTTGCAGGGACCACCGGTTTTCTGCCTCCTCCCAGGTCGCGAGACAGGCACGCGGCTCGATGTAGTTGCAGATCAAGCGGTTGTTTACGACAGTGATTTCCGTGATGTGGTCTGCTTTGGAGAAAGCCGTTTTTGTTGCAGCGGCGTCCCCGCGATGGACAGTGAAAGCGAGATTGGTGCCGGCATCCTCATAGACAAGCGGTGCGTCAACTTCCAGCGCGGCAGCTGTATCCGTAACAGCTTCCAGGGGTTCGAAATCGACTTCTATCAGCTCTGAAGCATCCCGCGCGGTTGCGATGCTGTCGGCAACGACAAATGCAATTGCTTCTCCGACATGACGTACGATTTCGTCGCAGAGAACGGGAATGTCACGGCGAGCGCAGAAGGATCCGTCGGGCTGGGTTGCCAATGTCTCGCATTCAATCGGACTGAGATGGGTGATATCGGCGCCCGTCAGGACAAGATGAACACCCGGAAGGCTCGCAGCTTCTTCAATATCTGTGATGGTGAAACGGGCATGGGCATAGGGCGAGCGCAGAACATATCCATGTAGCTGGCCGTCTTCCGACAGGTCATCGGTAAACTGACCCTGGCCTGTAATCAGCGCATTATCTTCCTTTCTCCGTAATGGAGTACCGATGCCGAATTTCGCATGCGAGACGTTATTCATGTAGATTCTCCAAGGGGGAATTCAGGAAATGCGACAGGCCCTGCAAAAATTGCTAAACAACAGGAATCCCATACCGCTTGATTACCAGCCGATGTTCATTTGAACAACATAGGTAATGTAGCAATAGTTTCCATAAGGGTATTTTCGCAATGCGCTATTGTGCGGCGCAAATACCTCTGTCACGTTGGGGCACAAGGAATTTCTCATGAGCCCATCTGCCCTGGTACGTTCACTCAGGGACCTGCCCGACAATGCAAAAGGCGCTGCAATCCTGATGGTTGCGGCCGGTCTGTTTGCGCTCATGACCGCGCTGATAAAACTGATCGGCGAGAACCTGCACGTCACCCAGATCCTGCTGGTACGACAGGTGGTCATGACTGCCATTGTGGCGCCAGCGGTCCTTAATGGATTTCCCGGCGTATTGGCTACGACCCGACCCGGACTGCAACTCCTCAGGGTGGGTCTTGCCCTGGTCGCGATGTTGTGCGGATTTACCGCCATCATCAACATGCCGCTTGCCGACGCCACCGCGATTGGTTTTGCCAAGAGCTTTTTCGTAACGATTTTTGCGGTGATCATTCTGTCCGAGGTAGTCGGCATAAGAAGGTGGGCAGCCGTTGCAGTCGGCTTCTGTGGCGTCTTCATCATGTTGGAGCCGGGAACCGATGGCGTAACCTACTATGGTATTCTTGCACTTATCAGCGCAGCGGCTGCCGGGTTCGTGATGGTGCTTATCCGTCTATTGTCGCGAACCGAGCGTCCGGTGACGATCTTGTCCTGGCAGGCATTTGGGGTCGGGCTGGCGATGATTGTTCCAGGCATTTATTTCTGGCAATGGCCGACCATGACGGAGTGGATCCTCCTGATTGCGATGGGCGGTGTCTCCTATCTGGCGCAAATGGCCAATATCAATGCCTACAAATTTGGCGAGGCATCGGTACTGGCGTCACTCGACTATGTCCGTTTGTTATATGCGACCCTGTTCGGCTGGCTGTTGTTCGGTAGCCTGCCGGGCTGGAACACCTGGCTTGGTGCCGGTGTGATCGTCGCGGCCTCGCTCTATACGATCTGGCGCGAAAGCCAGCGCAAGCAGAGCCTGACACGATCTCCCGACGGGCGCGGTTTTTCCAATTGATGCCGCTGGACCTGACTGACGATCAGGAGCGCAGTGACAGGAACGCCTTGACGAGACCTTTGGTTGAACTGTCTTTTTTGGTTGGGGATTTGTCAGCAGAAAGGAAAGGCTGGATTTCAACGGCCAGCACCTTGCCCAGTTCAACACCCCATTGATCAAACGAATTGATGTCCCAGATCGTCCCCTGGACAAAAACCTTGTGCTCATAAAGAGCGATCAGCATTCCCAATGTCTTGGGCGTGAGCTTGCGGTAGATAAAAGTGTTGGAGGGTCGGTTACCCTCAAACACCTTGTGGGGTGCCAAATGCTCTATCGCCGCCTCATCAAGGCCGTTCTTCTTCAGTTCTGCAGTAACTTCTTCCAGTGTCTTTCCGGTCATCAGTGCTTCGCTCTGCGCAAGGCAATTGGCAACAAGCATCAGGTGATGATTGCCGAGTTTTTCCTGCGGCTGGGCAGCGACGAGAAAGTCACAGGGGATGATGTCGGTTCCCTGGTGGATGAGCTGGTAGAATGCATGCTGACCATTGGTGCCCGGTTCGCCCCAGACAACGGGTCCGGTTTCGGTACGAACCGTTTTGCCTGCCAAATCGACATGCTTGCCGTTGGATTCCATATCGAGCTGCTGCAGATAGGCCGGAAAACGTGCCAGACGGTTGTCATAGGGAAGCACCGCATGGGTGCCAAAGCCCCAAATATTGCGATACCAGATGCCCAGCAATGCCATGATTACCGGAATGTTCTTTTCCAGGGGGGCTTTGCAAAAATGCTGGTCGACGATGTGAGCACCCTCGAGAAATGAGCGGAAACGGGCCGGACCGATCGCCAGCATGACCGACAGGCCGATTGCCGACCAGACGGAATAGCGTCCGCCTACCCAATCCCAGAAACCGAATGTGCGGTCGTCAGATATTCCAAAAGCCCGGGTTGCCTCCAGATTTGTAGAGAGTGCTGCAAAGTGGGAGCCGGCTTTCTTGACTCCAACGGCCTTCTTGATCCAGGCGAGCGCCGAGCGCGCATTCGCCATCGTCTCTGCGGTGGTGAAGGTCTTTGACGCAATGATGAACAGGGTGGTCTTCGGATTCAGGCCCTTGAGCGTATCGGCCAGGTCCGCACCATCAACATTGGAGACAAAGTGTGCCTGGGGACCGTCGGCATAGGGCGAGAGCGCGCGAACGACCATGGCCGGTCCGAGATCGGAACCACCAATCCCGACATTGACAACGTCGGTTATCTTGCCGCCGGAGACCTTGTATTTGCCCGAACGCACATCGTTTGAGAATTTACGCATGGCCGAAAGCACTTTTCGGATTTCCGGCATAACATTCTTGCCGTCCACAAGAACTGGATCACCGGACAGATTACGCAAGGCTGTGTGCAGGACTGCGCGATCCTCCGTGGTATTGATGTGTTCACCGGCAAACATTGCATCGCGTCGTTCTTCCACCTGCCGGTTTCGAGCCAATTCAACAAGGGCATCAAAGGCATCGGCGTCGATCCGGTTCTTGGAGAAATCAAATGACAGATCGTCCAGCGTGAGAGAGAACTTCGAAAAGCGCTTGGAATCAGCCACGAACAGATCCCTCATTGGCATGTCTGAAAGGCGTTTACGATGCGGTTCCAGGGTCTTGATTGCGGATTTGGCGTTCATCTTGCCTTGCTCCGAGATTAGATTGCCGATTGAAATTCTTGCGAATAGCCATAAAACGCTGCGATGGCTGCGTATAGACGGATGTTTCGCACCATTGGTGCAGACCGATTTATTAGAGGATGTTTTTGGTTTTGAGAACTGAACAGGGACAAATAATCAAGCTTAAGGATTACCGCAAGCCAGACTACAGCGTCGAGACGGTCGAACTGACCTTCAAGCTCGACCCGGAAAAAACCGTGGTGTCCTCAATCCTGACGGTGGTGCGCGACAAGGAAACTGCACCGGGCACCAAACTGAAGTTCGATGGTGATGAACTTTCGCTGGTTTCGTTGAAGATCAACGGAAGGTTTGCCAAGCCGGAAAGTTACACTACGACCAGTGAGGAATTGGTGCTTCACAAGCCGCCAAGAACCCGTCGATTCATGCTGGAGATCGAAACAAGGATCAATCCGCAATCAAACACCAAGTTGATGGGTCTGTATCGCTCCGGCGGCAATTACTGCACCCAATGCGAGGCGGACGGGTTCCGGCGCATTACCTATTTTCCTGACAGGCCAGATGTTCTCTCGGTCTACACAACGCGAATCGAGGCTAATAAAAAGGAAGCACCCATTCTGTTGGGCAATGGCAATCCGGTTGAATCAGGAAAACTTGACGGTGATCGTCACTACAGCATCTGGCACGATCCGCATCCGAAGCCGAGTTACCTCTTCGCGCTGGTTGGTGGCGATCTGGAAAGCATTCAAAGCGACTATGTCACGAGTTCCGGCCGGCCGGTGAAATTGGCGATCTACACCGAGAAGGGCAAATCGGCGAGCGCTGAATATGCAATGGATGCGCTGATCAGATCCATGCGCTGGGATGAAGAGGTCTTTGGATGCGAATATGATCTTGATGTTTTCAACATTGTGGCCGTCTCAGATTTCAATATGGGCGCCATGGAGAACAAGGGGCTCAATATCTTCAATGACAAATATGTGCTGGCCAATCCGCAAACCGCCACGGATGCAGACTATGCCGGGATCGAGCGGGTGATTGCGCATGAATATTTTCACAACTGGACGGGAAACCGGATTACCTGCCGGGACTGGTTCCAACTTTGCCTGAAGGAAGGTCTCACGGTCTATCGCGACCAGGAGTTTACCGCAGATCAACGATCGCGCGCGGTTCAGCGTATCAGCGAGGTACGGACGCTGAAGGCGCATCAATTTGCCGAGGATGCGGGGCCCCTCGCCCATCCCGTGCGACCTTCGCAATATAGAGAGATCAACAATTTTTATACGGCCACCGTCTATGAAAAAGGCGCCGAGCTGGTGCGCATGATCGCCGTATTGCTCGGACCGGCGAAGTTCAAGAAGGGCATGGATCTTTATTTCCGCCGCCATGATGGTGATGCGGCGACAGTCGAAGAATTCCTCAAATGCTTTGAAGATGCCGGCAAGTCCGACCTTTCCCAGTTCTTTAACTGGTATACCCAGGCCGGGACCCCAAATCTTCCGGTCTCCGCCAGCTATGACAAAGTGGATAAAAAGCTGACGCTGGAGATTGAACAGAACCTGGCTGCGACACCCGGTCAAAGCAGGAAAAAACTGATGCATATTCCAGTGCGGATTGGCCTGATCGGTGGAAAGTCCGGGGAAATAACGCCCTCGAAGATCACGGGGATTTCCCATGAAGGAGACTTGTTCCACCTCACGCGACGCCAGCACAAAATTGTCTTCCACGGCGTTGAAGAACGACCCGCCGTTTCACTGAACCGGGCCTTTACGACCCCGGTCAATGTCGATTTCTCGCAAAGTGAGACGGATTTGCGATCACTTGCGCTGAACGACAGTGATCCGTTCAATCGGTGGCAGGCCTTCCAGAAGCTCGCGACGCAATCGATCCTTTCCAGCGTGCGATCAGTCCGGCGGGGCAAAGCACCTAGGGCGAATCCGCGTCTGGGCGAGATTGCAGCCGAGATCATTGGCGACGAAACCCTGGAACCGGCGTTCAGAGCACTGATGATCACATTACCCGGTGAAAACGAGATTGCGCAGACGGCTGCACGAAGCGTCGATCCCGATGCCATCTTCAAAGCGTTGCGATTCACACTCGGAGAATTGGGGACAGCAATAGAACCGCAAAGGACGGCTGTTACTGAAAAGAACCGGCCTGAAGCGGGATTTGTTGCCAGCGCGGCCGAAGCGGGCAAGCGAAGCCTGATCAATCAGATGCTTAGTCTTGGCGTGTTGGCAGACAGCAGCGACGCCGAGGCTGAAAGCATCCGCCAATTTGAGAACGCCACCAACATGAACGACCGCGCGGCGGCATTCACCCGAATTGTTCACCTGCACGGTTCACGCAGCCAAACAGCAAAGGCCGTTGAAACCTTTTCCCGCGAATTCGGGCAGGACGCGCTGGTAATGGACAAGTGGTTCAGCATTCAGGCGACTGCGCCTGGTGAGAAAACAATTCAGGTCATTCGCCAGCTCATGCAGCATGGATCCTTCTCCTTTTCCAATCCAAACCGCGTCAGGTCGTTGATCGGTGCATTCGCAATGTCAAATCCGACCGGATTTCATACAGCAAGCGGCAAAGGGTACGCGCTCGTCAGCGATGTGATCGCGGAACTGGATCCAATCAACCCGCAGGTCGCAGCGCGCCTACTTACGAGTTTTCGCTCCTGGAAATCACTGGAAGAACAGCGCAGAAAGCTTGCCCAGTTGCATTTGGAGAAACTGGCAGGCAAGCCAAATCTCTCACGTGACAGTGCGGACATCATTCAGCGAATATTGGGCGCCTAGGCAAGCCGTCCTCTTTTTGCCCATGTTTTCATGGATTATATTGTGGATAAACCAGTAAACTACTGGTGATTTTTTAAGCTTTGACTCTGGACAAGCTGATTCGTCTTGATTCAAATGCAACTGATTCGGTTTTGCGGCGAAACCGAACGGTGAACAAAATTCGAGGAGGCCACTCGATGGGGCAGGCTGACGCGCGGCGCGTGCAGTCCAGGGCGACTCTATTAACGCGGAACGGGCTTAATTCGCGCGTTCCGGGATATGCCCGCCTCCTCAGCCATCCAGCCTATGAGCGATTATTAAGCTGCGAAGGGATGCTGCGACGTCTCATCCCGGTCTTGATCGTGATTTTTCTGACCATTGTCGGTGCGGCGAGATGGATGCAGCTCAACTCGGAAGCGGTTACCATCCGTGACACTGCCGAGACCGAAATGAACTTCATGGCGGAACTGCTGACCGAGCGGATTAACGCGCTCAATATTACCGAGCAGACTGCGAGCTCATTGAACCTGCTCCAGAATACGGTCTCGGATACGGTACCGGCGCGCTATCTTCTAGGCGGACGACAAGTGGTCGTTTCCGATCCGAACGGCGAGATCATTGCGACCGCGCCCTACTCCCCTGCCCATCACAATCAGAATATCGAACGCATTCTCGGTGACGTCATGTTGCTTACGACGTTTGGTCGGCGGGCAGAGACCCGGGATGTGCAGCTGCCCAACGGACAGGAGGCGCTGGGCGTCCATCGCCTCACCAACAAGCCGATTGGCGGAGTGACGATCGTTCAGCCGACAGACTCGATCTACAGCAATTGGCGAAAATCGCTCTCACTGAATGTCACCCTTTTTGTCGGCACATCCAGCATCTTGTTGGTGGTGCTCTATGCTTATTTTGCACAGGGCACGCGGGCGCAGGAAGCCGATGAGATTTACAGGCAAACACAAAACCGTTCCGACACAGCGCTTTCGCGCGGGAGAACCGGCTTGTGGGACTGGGATCTTGCCCGTGGCCGCATCTACTGGTCGAGCTCCATGTTCGGACTGCTCGGGATGGAGCCCAGGGAGAACATGCTCGGTTTCAGCGAGGTTGAGGAACTGGTCCATCCGGACGATGCCGACCTTTACGGCCTCGCAAATTCCGTTCTCGTGGACAAAATGCCCTATATCGACCGGGCCTTTCGCATGCGGCACAATGACGGCAGCTGGGTTTGGGTTCGCGCTCGCGCGCAGGTGGTCGAGAACCATCTGGGTGAACCGCATCTGATCGGTGCGGCGGTCGACATTACCGAGCAACAGGCACTGAAACAAAAGAACCAGCGCAGTGATTTGCGGCTCCGCGATGCGATCGAAAATCTATCCGAAGCGTTCGTGCTCTGGAATGCCGACAAACGCCTTGTCATGTGCAATTCGAAGTACCAGCAATTGCATGGATTACCGCCGGAGATCGTCAAGCCAGGCGCAAGCTATGATGATGTCATGGCCTCGGCAAAGACTCCAACAGTGAAGAACCAGCTCATTTCGGGAAGCGATCGCGAGGAAGGTGCGCGAACACTGGAAGCCCAGCTGGAGGATGGCCGCTGGCTGCAGATCAATGAACGCCGGACTGAAGACGGCGGATATGTCTCGGTCGGAACCGACATTACCGCGATCAAGATCCATGAGCGTAGATTGATCGAATCCGAACGGCGCTTGATGGCGACCATCGAGGATTTACGAAATTCACGGCAAACCCTTGAGGTCCAGGCCGCACAGCTGGTCGAATTGGCTGAGAAATATGCCGCCGAAAAGAACCGGGCAGAAGCCGCCAACCAGACCAAATCCGAGTTCCTTGCCAATATCAGCCACGAGCTGCGCACGCCGCTAAACGCCATTATCGGTTTCTCTGAAATCATGAATGACGGCCTGTTCGGTCCGTTGGGTTCCGACAAATATTCCGAGTATTCGCGCGATATTCACGATAGCGGCGCCTACCTGTTAGGTGTCATCAATGACATTCTCGACATGTCGAAGATCGAGGCTGGCAGATTTTCGCTTGAGGCGGAACCCTTCATCCTCAACGAGATCATTGAGGAAACGATTCGCATCATTTCCTATCAGTCTGCCGATCAGAACATCGAGATTGTCGAGAAGCTGCAACCGAATATCGAGCTGGTCGCAGACCGGCGGGCAATCAAGCAAATCCTGCTAAACCTGCTGTCAAACGCCGTGAAATTCTCTGAAGACGGCGGACGCGTTTCCGTGCGGGTCCGTAAGGTACGAAATGCGGTCACCATTACGATCGAGGACAGAGGGATCGGAATTACGCCATCAGACCTGCGCAAACTCGGTCGGCCATTTGAGCAGGTGCAAAATCAATTCACCAAGAGCCACAAGGGTTCAGGCCTTGGCCTGGCGATATCACGTTCGCTGGCGGAAATGCATGGTGGCGCAATGAAAATCCGCTCAAAGGTCAATCACGGCACCATCGTATCCCTGCGGCTTCCTCTAAATTCCGAAGGTCAAACGACACCCAATGGCGAAGGACTTGTTGCCGAGGAGATAAAATCGAAATCCGTTTGATCCGAATATAACAGCTTCCCTGCCTGGACTGGATGCCCCGGAACGCGAATGTTCCGGGGCTTTTTTTCTTGTGAAATTTATCCAGCGGATCGCTGATGCTTGTACCAGCCACGTTTGTGGTAACCGCGATGTCGCTTGTGCCGATCACCGCGCATGCGGCGGATTTCGTTTCGTGCAATCGCGCCATCATCGTTGCGATCCAGCATGGCAAACTGCTTTCTTGTTCTCTTCTGGATTTCTTCTAAAACCAGTTTGCCATCGTTGTTCAGATCAAAGCGGAAGAATATCCGGTCGGCCCGGGTGCCGGCCCGTCTTGCTTTACGCGGATTTTTCTCCCGCATTTCGATTGCAACGACCATTTCTGCCTTGGTGACGACGTCATCACCATTGGCGTCCGCCCGTGAAAACCGCTTTTCGGTCACCGTTTCGAGTTCTTCAATGGTGATCCGGCCGTCGCGGTTGGCATCAGCGCGTTTCAACGTCTTGATCCCGCGATCATGACGATTGGAATGCTCCATCGAGCGGCTGTTTTTCTTCCAGCCCCGCTCATGGGCGACCGCTGGGAGGGTCAATGCCGCCAGAACTGCACCTGCAGCAAGAATGGCTATCGTCTTTTTCATTTCAGTCTCCATTTGCACCGTCACCCCCGATGCTTTTCCCGCATGGCAGTTTCCCGCTGCCACATGGGAACCCTATGCCAGCAGCCGGTCGAAGATATGCGATACGGTTTGCTGGGTATCCTTCAAATGCGCCTGGACGGTTTGCAGATTGGGCAGATCAAATTGGGTAGCAAGTATTTCCCCCAATCCCTTATCTGCTTCCTCGGGCACAAATTCGCCTTCAATGCAAAGTCTTAGAATCTGGAAAATCGTGTTGTAATCCGTGAATGCGCGGCTGAGTGTTTCCTGATCGTCTTTGCTCAATATATCGGGATCGGCATTTACCAACATGTCAGAGATGGCAGTCTCCCGTTTTGCCTCCAGTGAGACGCCGCCACTAAGTACAGTCCACTGCGCGATGAACTCGACATCGACAAGCCCGCCTTTTGCTGTTTTCACATCAAACACATTTGCTGCCGGTTTTTCCTTGAGGATGAGCTTGCGCATTTCACGAACATCCTTGGCCAGTTTCTTGGGCTCGCAAGGTTTGTGCAAAATCTCCTTGATTTCCTTTTCCAGTTGATCACGCAGATCGATATCGCCAGCAACCGGTCTCGCCCGGGTCAATGCCAGACGTTCCCACGTCCAGGCTTCATCGCGTTGATATTTGAGGAATGATTCCACATGGGTCGCCAACGGTCCGGCATTGCCGGATGGGCGTAGTCTGAAATCCAGTTCGTACAATACGCCTGCCGCCGTCGGGGCGCTCATTGCAGCAATCAGACGCTGGGTCAGTCGAATGAAGTATTGGGATGTCGCCAACGGTTTTTCGCCATCGGAATAGTCGGCATCAGGCGCATGATCATAAAGAAATATCAGGTCGAGGTCCGAACCAGCTGTAAGTTCCCGGCTACCCAGGCGCCCCATGCCAAGAACACAAATTTTGGCATCCGGAACCCTGCCATGGCGCGTTTCAAATTCGTGGGTAACCCGATCTACCATCGCCTGGATCAATACTTCCGCCAGGTTGGAAAAGCTGCGGGCGGCGGCTTCCGGCGTGATCAAACCGTTGATCAGACGGGCACCGATCAGAAATTTTTGTTCGGCACAAAACTGACGGGCAATATCCAGAATGTCTTCATATCCGCTGGCATGATCAAGCGCCAGTTCGAGTCGCTCCGACAACATGACCCGGTCGGGAACCAGGTTGGCAAATGCCGGTTCCAGCAAGCCATCGAAAATATGCGGTCTTCTGGTAATGATATCGGCCAGTCTGGGGGCTGAGCCGAGAATAAGCATCAACAAGCGAAGAAGGCCGGGATTCGATTTGAGCAATGAGAAGAGTTGTATCCCCGCCGGCAGACCCGAAAGGAACCGGTCAAATGCGGCAAGCGTGCGATCTGCATCCCCCGTCTGTGAAATCGACGTCAAAAGTGTGGGCGTGAGCTCGGTCAGCAATTCCCTCGCCTGGCTGGTTCGAACTGCCGGGAACCTGCCGAAATGCCAACCACGGACAATTCGGATCACGTTGGAAGGATTGGCAAATCCGATTTCAGCAATTGAATTGAGAGTATCCGGATCCTCATCATCGCCGGTAAAGACCAGATTGCCTGCTGCGTGCGTAAGTTCAGGCGAGGCCTCGAAGAGGGCTGCATAGTGATCCTGTACGGTAGTAAGAACCTTGGTCAATGTAGCAGCAAATTCATCGACCGAACCGTGACCCATCATCAGGGCAATTCGCCTCAAGCCCTCTTCATCGTCAGGTAGCGTATGGCTCTGTTCATCGGCGACCATCTGGATGCGGTGCTCGACATTGCGCAAATACCAATAGGCATCGGACAATTCATCGCGTGCCCTTTCATCGATCCAGCCTTCCTGGGTCAGCCGGGCCAAGGCACTAAGCGTGCCAGCACAACGCAAATCCGGCAGCCTGCCGCCAGCAATCAGCTGCTGGGTTTGGGCAAAGAATTCTATCTCGCGAATTCCGCCCCGCCCTAGTTTCACATTGTGGCCGGCAACCGCAATTTCCTCATGTCCGCGATATGAGTTTATCTGCCGCTTGATCGAATGCACATCTGATATGGCAGCATAGTCCAGATATTTTCGCCAGATGAACGGAGACAATTCCTGGAGGAATTTGTTACCCGCTGCCTGATCACCTGCGACAGCACGGGCTTTGATCAGTGCTGCTCTTTCCCAGTTCTGGCCATAGGCTTCGTAATAGTTGAGCGCATTTTCGATCGGGATCACCAATGGCGTGGAACCCGGGTCGGGTCGCAGCCGCAAGTCCATACGAAACACGTATCCGTCGCCCGTGCGTTCCTGCAAGATCCGGATCAAGGATTTGGCGAATCTGACAAACATCGAAACCGGATCATCTGTCTTGAACTTCATGCCCGCCTGGCCAAAAAACAGGATCAGATCGATGTCACTGGAATAATTCAGTTCAAATGCGCCATATTTGCCCATTCCGATAACAATCAGTCCGCTGTCGGTATGCGGGCTTTCCGGATCAACCAGCTCCACTTTGTCATTATGATGAAGTTGCAGGAGCAGAAAATCGATAGCCGCCCCAAGTGCTGCATCAGCAAACTCGCTGAGAGCCCTGGTGACCTGCTCGGGCTTCCACCAACCGCCAAGATCGGCCAAGCCGCAGATCAATGCCGCATGTGCCTTGGCAATGCGCAGCTTTTCCATCAGCTCGGTTTCAGAGGCAGCTTCCTTCCAGCAATCCCTGGTCGAGTAAATCAATTCCTTGAATACCAGATCCGGATCATTTTGCAGGATGGTAAGCAGGCGATCTGGATGTCGCATTACCAAGTCCCGCAGGTAGGAAGACAGGGAGAACACCGACCCCAAGAACGTGCTAATTTCAGGTCTTTGTTCGAGCGCGACGGAAAATCCACCAAGATCGGCTTCGAGCAGTGCCTCATCCAGTTCGCCAAGCCAATCGTGAACTTCGCCTTTAGATAAGGGCTGCAAATCAACAAGAGGGGACATCCACAAAATCGCGGATTTTTCGGCAGATCGTTTTTGCTTGGTCTTCACCATATTACCCGCGGCGAACCCCTGCTATTTCATGGTTTTACATCATCACCTGTCGGCAGAACCAGGCATGCCCTCAGCCCAGGTTCATTATCTGCAAATTCAAGCATGCCCGAATGCTGCAAGGCAACAGCGCGGACAAGGCTCAGACCTAGACCATTGCCAGGCTTGTTGCGGCTGAGCTCCAGGCGGGTAAACCTTTCGGTTACCCGCGTCCGGTCTTCAACCGGAATGCCCGGACCATTGTCAGCCACACAAATCCTGATATTGGCCCCTTGCCGCTTTAGCGAAATTGATATCCTTGCCGAGCCGTCTTCCGGCTGACCATATTTAAACGCATTATCCAGCAGGTTTGAAAGAGCCTGGCTGAGGAGTTCCCTGTTTCCCTTCAAGCTAATTCCCGTTTCAATTTCCGTTGTGAGCGAAATTCCGCCCTCTTCGGCGACTGGCTCATAGAACTCGACAACGTCACTCACGATTGCGGAGATGTCCTGCGTCGTCATTTCGGCAGCGACCGAACCCGACTCCACTCTCGAGATCATCAAGAGCGCGTCAAAGGTTTTTATAATCTGATCGGAATCCTCGATCATCTCCTCCAGCGTTTTCCGATATGCGCCAACTTTACCCTTCGATCTCAATACCGCATCCGCCTTGTTGCGAAGCCGGGTCAGTGGTGTCTTGAGATCATGGGCAATATTGTCGGAAACGTTTCTTAATCCCTGATCGAGCAGGCTGATCCGGTCAAGCATGTTGTTCAGGCCGGTCGATAATTTGTCGAATTCATCGCCGGAGCCGGAAATCGGCAATCGTTCATCGCGATCACCGGCCATTATTCTGGAGGTTGATCTCGAAACCATTTCGACGCGCTTCAGCGCGCGTCTGCCAATGAGAAACCAGGTGAGAATACCCAGAACGAGCATCGCGCCCAACGACAATATCAGCGCCCTGCCGACAACCTTGCGGAATCGTTCCGGCTCGCCAAGATCGCGGCCGACGAGAAGCCGCATGCCATTCGGTAATTCGACGATGCGTGCTACGGCCTGAAATTCACGATCGCCGCTATGCCCAAACCGGGTGTAGTCAAACGGTCTTTGTGTCCAGCCGAGACGATCAATAACCCCGGTGTCAATTTCACGGACATTGCCTGCAATGATGCGTCCTGTCGGGTCTGCGACGACATAGAGATTGGCACCCGGCGCGGTCGCCAATCTCTCAAGACGCAGGACCAGACCGTTGATGCCTGCCCGGTCATAATAGCGGTTCAGCTGGATCAGTTCATTGTTGACGGATTCAGAGATTTGTTTGCGCAGAATTCCCGCCGTGCTGTTGGTCATGTACATGACGATCACGACGGCGAGAATCCCGAATATCAGCGTATATGCAATCGAAAGCCGGACGGAAGTTATTGCCAGGATTGATCGCAAACGCTTCATCGCGCTATTCGGCGTCAGGCGCCCGCAGAACGTAGCCGGAACCGCGTACCGTCTGCAGCAGGGGGTGATCAAAATCCTTGTCGATCTTGGAGCGCAACCTGGAAATATGAACGTCGATTACATTGGTCTGGGGATCAAAGTGATAATCCCAAACCTCCTCCAGCAACATGGTGCGGGTCACCACTTTGCCGGCATTCTTCATTAGATATTCGAGCAATCTGTATTCGCGCGGCTGCAAGGGAATTGGCGTATCACCGCGTTTGACCGAATGGGCCAGGCGGTCCAATTCGAGATCGCCGATCCGCAGCTTTGTCTCGGCCTCATCGGGTTTGCGGCGCCGGGTCAAGACTTCGACGCGCGCCAACAATTCGGAAAATGCGTAGGGCTTGGTGAGATAATCATCACCACCGGAACGCAAACCTTCCACCCGGTCATCTACCTGACCCAGTGCGGATAATATAAGCGCAGGAGTCTCGTGGCCGGTATCACGCAGTTTCTTGAGCATGGCCAAACCATCGAGCTTGGGCAGCATGCGGTCAACAATCAGCACGTCGTAGCGGTTCGATTCGGCCATATGGAGGCCGTCCTCGCCATTCATTGCAATATCGGCAGAATGGCCAACTTCCCGCAGCCCGCGCTGCAGATATTTGGCCGTCTCCGAATCATCTTCAATTACCAGAATTCGCATATCCGTAATTTTATCGGAGTTGGATTGTTTATTGAAGCTTTCGTTAAGGCCGTAGGACACTTTTGGATACCTCAATGGTATGTAGGAATGGGCTGGTGACGGATCCAGATGGGAAAGGACCCGCCACCGGAAACGCGGCGCATATGGGGGCGACCATTACTTACACACGCCACGCTATCTTGAGCGCGGGATTAGCCGCGGTCGAACGGAATTGCGACGAAACGTGAATTGTCACCGCGGTCGATCTGGAAGAGCGTTGCCTTTCTTCCAAGCTCGTCAGCTTCGCGGACGATCTTGGCCACGTCTTCCGGCTTTTCGACTTCCTCACCATTGACCGAGGTGATGATGTCGCCTTCCCGAAGGCCTTTGTCGTCAGCGCTGGAGCCAGGTGCGACTTCCACGACCATGACGCCGCCATCAGGATTGGCTTCAAGCGCAAGACCCAGCTTGCCTGATTCCATCTTTTCTGAGTCGGCCTTTTTGGCCTTGGCGGTTTCGGCCAGCTTGCCAAGGGTCACTTCGATCTCCTTGGACTCGCCGTCACGCCAAACGGTAACCTTGACTTCGTCTTCCGGCTGATAGCTTGCAATCAAGCGAGCCAGTTGGCGCGGATTTTCAATGGTCTTTCCGTCGACTGACGTGATGACGTCACCGGATTTAATGCCAGCTTCAGCAGCAGGGCTTTCATCCTGAGGCCGTGTAACGATTGCACCCATGTCCTCATCGAGGCCCAGGGAATCTGCAATATCGGTTGTTACAGGTTGGATCTGTACGCCAAGCCAGCCGCGGACAACGCTACCATTGTCGATCAGATCACGGACAATCTCCTTGCCGGTGGCCGCAGGAATTGCGAACGCAATACCCACATTACCGCCTGAAGGCGACAGGATCTGGTTGTTGATGCCGATAACCTCACCATTCAGGTTGAAGGCCGGACCACCGGAATTGCCGCGATTTACGGCTGCATCGATCTGGATGAAGTCATCGTAACGGCTTGAACGGATAGCACGCTTATGTGCTGAAACGATACCGGCGGTGACTGTTCCACCAAGTCCAAACGGATTTCCAACTGCAACGACCCATTCGCCGACTCTTACCGGGTCATCAGCAAAGGAAACGTAGGCGAATTCCTTGTCGGCATCGATTTTCAGAACAGCCAGATCGGTGCGGCTATCAGCGCCGACCAGTTCTGCGTCATATTCTTCGCCATCATCGGTAACAACGGTGAATTTGGAGCCGTTGGAGACAACGTGATGGTTGGTTACGATGTATCCGTCATCCGATACGAAGAAACCGGAACCCTGGGACATTCCGAACCGACGGGGCATCCCATCTCCATGACGACGATTGGAACGACGCTCGGAGCGCTTCTCGCCACGGTCAGAATCGTCTTCATCAAAGAAGAAGGGGTTGTTGCGGAAAAACGGCGGGACGCGGAAGTCGTCGTCACGGAATGCGCGACGGTCAAAGCGGAAGCCGTTGTTTGAGACCGGGCGGAGGTCGGATTCGACCCGAACTGAAACGACGGCGGGAGTTACGGCCTCGACGACATCAGCAAAATTGGGCGTTTGCGGTGCTTCAACGCGGACCGGATCGGCGAATGCCAGCTTTACCGGCGAATATGCCGCAAGCTGGGGAGCGGTACTGATAGCGGTTACTGCAACTGCGGAAGCGAGCAGTATACCGACTGTCTTGCGTACCGATTTCTTATCCTTTTTCATATTTAGTTCCCTATATTGAATTCTTCATTTCATAAGCTGATGCCGCATCGGGGCACGCTATGGGACGAAAATAGGGAGCTAAGGATTACAACTGCATTTCCGGCAGATTAATCTTTGGTAATTTTGCGAGGGACGCCAAAGCGATCAATCCTGCATCAGACGGGTAGCAATTTTGGAGCTCGCCTCCAATGTCTTGTGGACCGGACATTTGTCGGCAATTCTGAGCAGACTTTCCCGTTGTTCGTCGTCGAGATCACCAGAAAGCCTGATCCTCCGCTCGAACCGGTCTATTCGGGCGTTCGAATTGCGCTCTTCGTCGGTACACTCAAGGCAGTCGCTGGCGTGTATCTTGCCGTGTTCAACCTCAACAGATATTGCACCAGGGTCAATTCCCTTGCGGTCGGCATACATGCGCATGGTCATCGAGGTGCAAGCCCCAAGGCCGATCGACAAGAAATCATAGGGTGTCGGACCGCTATCCAGCCCGCCAACCGAAACCGGCTCATCGGCGATCAGCCGGTGCCTGCCTACCTCGACATTGTTCTGGAATTTTCCGTTGCGCGTTTCGCTAACGACAACGACGTCACTGGCAGCTTCTTCTGCTGCTGCGTCTTCGACCGGCAGATAGCGGGATACCCATGACGAAATCACCCGGGCAGCGAACACCGCATCGCGTTCGGCGGTCAACAAATGGTCCGCACCATCCAGTGAAATGAAGCTCTTGGGATGTTTAGCAGCGGCAAAGATACTGCTCGCATTTTCTATGCCAACGGTATCGTCGGTCGGAGAATGCATGACAAGGAGCGCCTTCTTCATCTTGCCGATGCGCTCGGTTACGGAACTTGCATCCAGATCCTCGAGGAATTGCTTGCGAATCGTGAATTTGCGGCCGCCAAGGACAACTTCCGCTTCGCCTTCCTCATTTATCTGGTCGACATTTGCCGCAAAATTATGCGTGACATGGGCTGCATCTGCAGGTGCGCCGATGGTGACGACCGCATTCACCTCGTCAATTTGCGGGGCCGCTGCAAGAACCGCTGCGCCGCCCAAGGAATGTCCGATGAGCAGGCTTGGTGCTTGATGGTTGGAGCGCAGCCAATTTGCAGCCAGGACGAGATCATCAACATTTGAGGAAAAATTGGTGCTGGCAAACTCGCCATCGCTGGCGCCGAGACCGGTGAAATCAAACCGAAGAACCGCAATTCCCTGTCTTGCCAGTTCACCGGATATCTTCCGCGTGGCATTCAGGTCTTTCGAACAGGTGAAGCAATGGGCAAAAATCGCAAATGCGCGTATGTCTCCAGCGGGGAGATCGAGTCGTGCTGCCAGGTTCGAGCCTTTACTGCCCTGGAATTCTGCCTTGATGATTGATGCGTCCATGATGCGTGTCCCCTTTCCGAATTGTCGGGCTTCAGGTGGAGGCGCAGCTAATCACGTTCATCCAATATTTTCGTGATGCGCTCATTTTCTTCCGGCGTGAGCGACACTGATTCCGCGGTCATGGCTGCTCTTCTGCGCCTTGCCATGGTGAGAAACGCAAAAGCACCCAATAGAAGCGCAATTATCGGTGTTGCCCAAAGCAAGAGGTTCCGCATCGAGAATCTCGGTTTAAGAAGGACAAATTCTCCATAGCGTCCGACTACATAGTCAATGACCTGGCTGTCGCTGTCTCCGGCAACCAATCTCTCGCGCACCAAAACGCGAAGATCCTTTGCCAGTTGCGCATCGGAATCATCGATTGACTGGTTTTGGCAAACAAGGCAACGCAATTCCGTCGACAATTGGCGTGCCCGTTCTTCAAGGACAGGATCATCAAGAACTTCGTCAGGCTCCACAGCACTGGCTATGCCGATGGACACAAGAAAAAAAAATGCAGCTGCTACCAGATTAAGCACTCGCTTTTACCTCAACTTCCTTCCGGCGCGCCTTTGCTGTTGTTGGCGCTCCGATCCGCAAACGGCGGTCAGACAGCGATATCAGCCCGCCGAACACCATCGACAGGGGGCCGAGCCAGATCAGGGTCACCAGCGGCTTCCACCAGAACCGGACGGTTACCGATCCATCGAGAGCTACATCTCCAGGAGAAATATAGAGTTGCGAAAACCAGAAGGTTTCGATCGCGGCTTCCGTGGTGGGCATTCTCCGCGTTGTATAAACCCGTTTAGATGGCTGCATCTGAAACGTATTGCCGTTGGGCGCAGTTACGTTGAACAAAACCACATCCTCGATATAGTTCGAACCCTTGCGCGGCAATACACGATCAAATTGTACCGAATAGCCGGCCACATCGACTTTCTGGCCAGGTGTCACTGAAGTGATGATTTCGTGCTGAAAGGCGCCTACACCAACAATCCCAAGCAGCGTCAGACCCATTCCGGCATGGCCGAGGGCACTTCCCCAGATGCTGCGCGGCAGACCGGCAACCCGCTTGAAGGCAACCGGGAGGCTTTTCTTGGGAAATCCGGAGCGGGTGATGATCTCTGCGAAGGCACCCAGCGTTACCCAGACGCTAATTCCAATACCGAGGACGGCAAGGACTGGCGCATCCGTTGTGAATGCCAGGACCAGAATCATAACGAAGAGCGCAGAACCGGCAGCGAAATACAGACGTTGGAGCGCGCCCATCAGATCTCCGCGTTTCCAGGAGAGCAACGGCCCAATCGGCACGGCAAGCAGTAACGGGATCATCAGTGGTCCGAATGTCAAATTAAAGAAGGGTTCTCCGACGGAAATCTTTGCGCCGTTAACAGCCTCGATGACCAATGGATAGAGCGTGCCGACCAATACCGTTGCTGCTGCTGTGGTAAGAAATAGATTATTGAACACGAGCGCCCCCTCCCGGGAAATCGGTGTAAACAAACCGCCGGTACGAAGCAATGGTGCCCGAATTGCAAACAGGAACAGGGAACCACCGATAAACAGGATGAGAATGGCCAGGATGAAAACACCGCGCTCGGGATCGGTCGCAAAGGCATGAACGGAAGTCAGCACTCCAGAGCGCACCAAAAATGTGCCTAGAAGCGACATCGAAAACGTTATCAAGGCGAGCAATATCGTCCAGACCTTCAATGCCTCACGTTTTTCCATCACGAGTGCTGAATGCAACAAGGCAGTTCCGGTCAGCCAAGGAATAAACGAAGCATTTTCGACAGGATCCCAGAACCAGTAACCGCCCCAGCCAAGCTCGTAGTAGGCCCAATAGGAGCCCATTGCGATTCCGGCGGTCAGAAACACCCAAGCAGCAAGTGCCCAGGGGCGCACCCACCGTGCCCAGGCTGCATCGATCCGGCCGGAGATCATCGCGGCCATGGCAAATGAAAACGTTATCGAAAAGCCGACATAGCCCAGGTAAAGCAGCGGCGGATGAATTGCCAAGCCGATATCCTGCAAGACCGGATTTAGGTCCTGGCCTTCGAAAGGTGCAGGGTCAAGGCGAATAAAGGGATTTGACGTGACCAGAATGAACAGAACGAAGGAAGCGAGTATCCACGCCTGAACAGCCAGGACATTTGCCCTCAAGGCGGGTGGCAGGTTCTTGCCAAAGACTGCGACTGACGCTGCAAACATGGCCAATATCAGCACCCAGAGCAGCATTGAGCCCTCGTGATTGCCCCAGACGCCGGTATATTTATAAAGTAATGGCTTGAGGGTATGGGAGTTTGCCCAGACATTTTGAACCGAGAAATCGGACGTCACATTTGCTTTGACCAGTGCTGCAAAGGAAAGCGCGAGGAACAGGAATGTCGCGGGCGCAGTCCAATCAGCGGTCGCCATCAAGCGCATGTCGTTTCGCTGAGAGCCGATAATCGGCACAACTGATTGGCACAGAGAAAGTACCAGAGCCAATACGAGGCAATAGTGTCCAAGTTCGACTGTCATGGTTTGTTATCTCCCTGCCAGACACCTTTTTCCTTGAGCGCATCTGCTACTTCTTTGGGTACGTAATTTTCGTCGTGCTTCGCGAGCACGGTATCTGCAATCAAGGTGTTTTGAGGCGTGATGACCCCCTCAGTAACAACACCCTGACCTTCCCGAAACAGATCCGGGAGGATACCGGTATAGGCGACCGAAATTTCCTGATCAGTATCGGTGACGGTAAAGCCGATTTCGCTGCCATTACGAACGATGCTGCCTTCCTTGACCAGGCCACCCAGACGAATGCGCTGGCCTGAATTTGCCTTATCGCCTGTGATGATATCACTCGGCGTATAGAAAAAAACGATTTCATCCCTTAATGCCGTCATCACGAGTAGTACGGCAACCAACAGAACCGCTCCCATTCCACCAATAACAGCTAGTCTTTTCTGCTTACGGGTCATTGGACAGTTTCTCCGGCTGCTGGCAGCGAGTTTTCGATATTTTCCAGTTCACTAAGGAATTCGGTATTCGATGCGAAATTGGTGCGAGCATTTGTGATCGCTTCCCGCGCCTTGTCCGTATCGCCAAGAACGGTATAGGAGCGTATCAGACGACGCCAGCCTTCAATATCGTCGGGATTTTCCTTAAGTCTATCCGCAAGCCCGGAAACCATGTTGCGGATCATTTCCTGGCGTTCATCTGTTGAGAGCGCGCTTGCAGCCTCAATATCTTCCCGGGTTGGTCCCGGCGTTTGGGTTTCGGAATCGTCAGAATTCTCCAGTGCAACTTCTATACCGCGCTTCTTCTGGACCGCTGCATATTGTGCCTTGGCCGCTGGCAACCATGGAGCATTTTCAGGAGAATCTCCGATAAGACTTTCCCAGGCTTTTGCCGCTTCTTCCAGATTGCCTTCCTGGCTGGTTGCAATTGCCAGATAGAACCGCGACTGGGCATCGCCCGGAACTTCAGCTGCGACTTCACTGAAAATCTTGCGGGCATCTTCGGTAACAATGCCCTGAGCACCGACCACCATTGCCTCCGCCAGTGAAACCTTGAATTGGTTGTTTTCAGGGTCAAGCCTAGAAGCGTTTCGATAGGCGATGATTGCGTCCTCCACCCTGCCCATTCGAAGATAGACCGGCGCAACGACAGCCCAGCCGCGAAGGTCATCCGGATGGGATGCAAGACGCGCTTCGGCGCGCTCGAGCAATTGGGATATGGATTGGCCGGCCGGATCGCGATCCGGCCTGGACGCAATCGCCATGTCTTGAAATCCAGGACGTCCGGAATCGAGATACATCAACACCGCCGTGGCCGGAATTGCCAACACAACGAGTAACAATATAGCCTTTGTTGATATGCCTCCATTTATAGAAGTACTGGACTGCTGGGAGTTCGAGGAGGCAATCAGTTTACGTCCCTCTTCTGCCTTGGCGGCGGCAGCTGCTTCCTCGCTCATCCTGCCGATTGCTACATCGGCATCGATCTCGGCGATCCGCGCGAGGTATATTTCCCGGTCATAATCTAGAGAAGAAAATGCCGATTCCGATCCCTTCAGTATTGGAATGACGACTGAAGCGAGCGCGGCAATTGTCAGTAAGGTGGCAATAACCCAGAAAATCATTACCTATACATAGCCCCAATTTGCGCGGACACAATGCGATGTAATGTATCGCTGTGTCGGTTTGCACACAGCCCCCCAAAGTTCACTTTCCCGCCATCAACACGAACTCAGTATACGGTTCAGCTTAGCGGTTGCCAGACACCATCATCGTCGCGGCAGGCTGTCCCTGTGGCAGATCTGATTTCACCTTTGGAATTAATGGTATGGACGTATCGCCTGCAATTTGCGGACCCCACAGAGTATGGCTGCTGAGGAACCACATTCCCGTAAATGTTGTCGGTGAGTTTCCAGGGCACCGGCATGCCGGTCTGTCCAGTCTCCAACGCCTTGTACTCTGCTTCGACAGCCAGTTTGCGTGCCTTCTTGTCCAAAGGGTCGCCAAGGTCACCCGCCAGCACGCCAGCATCGAGGGATTCCACCAAACTAGGCGGAATGCTTGCATTTGTGGATGTACACGCCTGTAGAAACAAGGCGGACAAGGTCAAAAACGCTATATCACGTAACCGCGGTCGCCTCATTGCGCGGGAAACCCGTCCGGAACCGGTCAATGCAAAATATGTGTGATCAGATTTCACCATGTAAGTTCCGTACAAAAAACGACTTCATTGTCGCGGTCTCATCTACCGCGATGGTAATGTGATCTTCACCGCCAATCCACCCATTGTGGACTTTTCAATCGAAAATTTCCCGCGATATTCTTCGATATAATCCTTTACGATCGCCAAACCAAGGCCAGATCCAGGTAAAGATTCATCCAAACGCATTCCGCGCTTCTTTGCCAGTTCGGCCTCTTCTGCACTCATTCCCGGCCCATCATCGGAGATTTCCAGCTGGAAGGCTGATTTATCTTCAAGAATTGCGTCAGACACCGTCAAAAAAATTGATTTCTTTGCGAATCGCGCTGCATTTTCGAGAATATTACCCAGAATTTCCTCAAAATCGTGTTCTTCACCTGCAAAAGCCCGATCCCATCTCGAATTATCGTCAAATTTGACGGAAATATCGGGGTTGAGTTTCGCAATAACCCGCGCAAGACGCTGAAGCACGGGTTCAATACGGGTTGTAGAGGTGACGGTTGCATGGCGGGCGGCGATACGCGCGCGGTTGAGATAGTTGTCAACCTGATGCTGCATCATTGATGTCTGTTCGAGTACAAGGGACTTACGACTTGCATCCAATTTGTCTGCTTCATTACGCAGTACTGCCAATGGCGTCTTTATAGAGTGTGCGAGATTTCCAACTTGCGTGCGGGCCCGTTCAATGATCGCCTGGTTGGAATCAATCAATGCATTGGTTTCATCGATCAGTGGCTGAATTTCTCTTGGATAGTCACCTTCAATCCTGTTCGCCTTGCCATCCCGAATATCGGTCAGTCGTCGTGTGGCAAGTTTTATCGGTCGCAAACCAAAAGAAACAATTCCGTAGCTGGCAGCAACAAAACCTAGCGCAAACAGGGAGAGGAGTAATGTCAGCTGGCCGGTAAATGACGTGATCTCGTCAGACAATTCACTTTGATTGCCGGTTACCTTGAAGCTATAAATATTGTTTCCCTCACCCAAAAACGCCTGTGTTTCGATGGCAATGATTTCCGCCCCACCTTCTTCCTCGTAACTGTGTCGCCTTTGAAAATTGGCATCGAATTGCTGATCGCTACCGTCCGGTATTGCGCCGCCGGCCAGGGATGTCGACGTAATCTTGTTTGAAGGATCACTCAACGATTCCACGGACCAGTACCAGCCTGATCCAATGTTGAGGAAACGAGCGTCACCGAGATTAGGTGTGCCGGAAATATTGCCATCTTGATCGGATTCGACCGATCCCAAGAGATTGTACAGATTGGCCGTCACCAGCTCGCTGAAGCGCCGTTCGGCATTGTTGCGATAGGCGTTGTTGAGAACAATCGCGATCAGGCCCACGCAAACAATCGCAAAGACCGAAGTGAGCAGAAAAAGGCGGCGGGTAAGGCTGGAGCTTCCGTTATTCGGCGACTTATTTGCCATGTTCCGTCGGTTCTTTCAGGCGGTAGCCAAGTCCCCGAACCGTTTCTATGCAATCCGATCCAAGTTTCTTGCGAAGTCGACCGATAAACACCTCTATAGTGTTGGAATCGCGGTCAAAATCCTGGTCATACAGATGCTCGGTCAAGACCGTTCGCGAGTGAACCTCTTCCTGATGATGCATCAAATAGGACAATAAGCGGAATTCGTGCGAGGTCAGCTTGACCGGTTTTCCATCCACCGTCACTTTGGAGACGCGGGTATCGAGCTCGATGTCACCACAGCTGATTGTTGAAGCTGCATGACCAGCCGCCCTGCGGATAAGTGCCCGCACCCGTGCCAACACCTCCTCAACATGAAATGGTTTCGTGACGTAGTCGTCGGCTCCGGCATCGATACCGGATACCTTATCGGACCAACGGTCCCGGGCAGTAAGAATCAGTACCGGGGTTTTTCGGCCCTCGCGACGCCATTCCTCGAGTACCGAAATTCCATCCATTTTGGGTAGACCAATATCGAGAACAATCGCATCATAGGGCTCGGTATCGCCCAAGAAGTGCCCCTCTTCCCCGTCAAGGGCCTTGTCAACGACATAACCCGCATCTTCCAGCGCATCACAAAGCTGACGATTGAGATCGGGATCATCTTCTATGACGAGGACTCTCATGGATTATCCGTTGACCCTCATGGTTTCCACTCGCGGAGGATTGCCATTTTTCCCGGGGATCAGCAACTTTATCTGGCAAACAGTCTGCCCACCAGAAGAAACGGGTGTCGCCGCCAATACCTGCGCACCTCGAGACGCCGCAAGCTGTTTAGCTGCGCGCGCGCAATTTGCTGCATTGACGGGTGCAAATACAGCAACGAGGAATACGAAGCCAATTACTATACACAGTAGTTTTTTCATGCGTCGCTTCTACCAGTTTTCATCTGAACTGAAAATGAATGACGCTATAAATAGTCCATTCGCACCTGGAAGCCTGCTACAATTGCACTTCGAGGCGCCTGGCGGTCCCAGGCAGGCCCGAGGACGCGATCTGAGCAACAGAACAATCTAGCGAGGAAACGAGCTTTCCGTGATCTTCTATCTGCTCATCAGTTGTGTAGACATATTTCGGTTCCTGGACCGTCCTCACATATCCGCGCAGAATCGCCCGGGTCGTCGGCAGGATCAGCCAATTGGGAAATACCTTCAGTTTGTCAGTATGAAACACGGCCAGGAGTAGATTCAGCCGCTTAAGGTCGTCATTGTGATGCGATCTTTGTCTGCAGCCGTACTTCTCCGACCATAGTCAAATCTAACAGATCACAGATTCGATGTAAAGGAATATTTTCCTATTTCTCAAACTTTTTTGAAGGCCAATCCACTAGGTGATTTTCATAGTCCTCGAACTTGAGCCCAAATTCAGTGATTGTGCGGCCCCGAACGCTTACGCCGGCGGCGTGAACGCTCTCGCGATCTCCTGAAATGAGGTAGTGCCAATCATACAATTCCCTACCCTCATGTATCAGTCGATAGGCGCAAGTTGGCGGCAACCAGTGCAGTTCATCCATTTTCTCCGGACTTAACTGAATGCAATCCGGTACCTTTTCCAGGCGATTTTCATAATCCCTGCATCTGCAGGTTTTGCTATCCAGCAGTCTGCAGGCAATATTTGTCCAGTGAATCTCACCGGTATCCCAGTCCTCCAGCTTGTTGAGACAGCACCGTCCACAGCCATCGCAGAGCGATTCCCATTCACTTTGCGACATTTGATCTAGTGTCTTCGTTTTCCAGAAAGGTGCTGACATATTTACGTTATTTTTGCTTCGACTACTTACTTTGGTGTCCTATAGCGTGAATTTGATACATCATGTTTGGCAAAAATCTCCAAACTGCAAACAAAATGCTGTATGAACGTTCAAATCACCAAACTAGATGGCAGTGAGATTTGCGAGATCCATTTGACAATTCCGGCAAGGGAAATGCCAAAAACCGGCTTTTGGGGTTCGACTCATGGCTCGATGACACCCTGTTTCGCCTGTTTTCCAAGACGGGTGATTATTGGGAATCCATCTCGATTTTCTTCCGGCGCTTCCGCGTAACCGGATTCAAGAGGTTTGTTGTCGAAATCCTGGATGAATCGCTGTCTATCGGGTTGGCGGGTAGCGTTGTATTGCTGGCACTCGCATTACCGGCATTTGACGAAACGAGCAAGGACTGGCGGACGACCTCGGATTTCGCGGTAACATTCCTAGACAGATACGGAAAGGAGATTGGCCGACGCGGGATCAGGCAAACCGATTCCGACGAAATTGAGACCCTTCCCGACCACTTCATCAAGGCAGTGCTCGCAACTGAAGATCGGCGTTTCTTCGACCATCTGGGTATTGATTTCGTGGGTCTCAGCCGTGCGATGCTGGAGAATGTGCGAGCCAATTCGGTTGTACAAGGCGGCTCAACCATAACGCAGCAACTGGCCAAGAACCTTTTCCTTACCAACGAGCGAACCATTGAACGCAAGGTCAAGGAAGCGTTCCTTTCGGTCTGGCTGGAAATGAACGTTCCCAAGAAAGAAATTTTGAAACTGTATCTGGACCGCGCCTATATGGGCGGCGGCAACTTCGGCGTGTCGGCTGCTGCGCAATACTATTTCGACAAGGATGTTAAAGACATCACCCTGGCAGAAGCTGCGATGTTGGCCGGCTTGTACAAGGCGCCCACCAAGTACGCGCCTCACATAAATCTTCCGGCCGCGCGTGCACGCGCGAACGAGGTCCTTACTAACATGGTTCAGGCCAGTTTCATGTCTGAAGGCCAGGTCATCAACGCTAGACGCAATCCGGCAAAGATTGTTGAACGGTCTGACACCGAAGGTCCGAATTACTTCATGGATTATGCGTTTGAAGAAATCAAACGCCTGGCGGCAAAGCTACCTACTCGCTCCTTCATCGCGAAGACGACCGTTGATCTTGATCTGCAAAAGGCAGCTGATGACGCGATTTTGTCCAATCTGCGCCAACACGGCAAACGATACAGGGCAAAGGAAGGGGCGATGGTCGTCATCGACCATGAGGGCGCTGTCCGCGCGATGGTCGGCGGCGTGGATTACGGAACCAGCCAATTCAACCGTGCATATTCTTCCAGAAGGCAGCCAGGATCTTCATTCAAACCGTTTGTATATGCTTCGGCGATCGAAAACTTCGGATATGACGAGCACACACGCGTAACCGACGGTCCGGTACGCACTGGCAAATGGTCACCCAGGAACTATTCCGGCGGATTTGCAGGCAGGATGGATTTTACGCGGGCGATTGTGAAATCCTACAATACCATCCCGGCAAAACTGTATCTTGGAAGGGACGGACTCGAGCCGCTGGGTGGCGAGCGGATTGAGGAAACGGCCCGCAAGATGGGTATCACCTCACCTCTTGTCCTCAATGCTCCCATGGTGCTCGGTTCCAATGGGCTTACTGTGCTGGAAATGGCGACCGGCTACGGAACATTCATGAACGATGGGCACAAGCTCGATACACATGCGATCACGCTGATTACCGATATTCAGGGAAAAGTGCTATTCGACTATCGCGAAGACAAACCTGAAAAGGTTCGGGCTTTGGAGAAACGCACGGTAGCTTCGATGAACCGGATGCTGGTTCAAATTCCAGAATGGGGAACAGCCAGGCGCGCCGCACTTGAGGGAATTCGGGCAGCAGGAAAAACCGGGACAACATCGGCATATCGGGACGCCTGGTTTGTTGGTTATACCGGGAACTATGTTGCAGCAGTCTGGTATGGCAATGACGATTACACGCCGACCAGACGCATGACTGGCGGTTCTGTTCCCGCGATGACCTGGCAGAAGTTCATGACCTATGCGCATCAAAACATCGATTTGAGACCGATTCCGTATGTGGAAAACCCGCTACCTGGCGGTGATGTTGTTGTTTCGGGCGCGCAAGCCGGCGGTGATCAGGAGGATCTGGCGCCGATTGTCCGCCCGAAGGTTCTGTCGGCAGAGAGTCAAAAGATGCTCAGGCAATTGGAGCGTAAGCTGCGTGAAGCCAAGCCTGTAAACCCAAATCAAATTGTGGCAAGGCGTGGCGGTGAGCAGATTGGAAGTTCGACTTCTAATTGAGCTGTTAAAAGGCCAGTACAGAGTTAGCTTGGTCTCGAAGTAAACAGATTTGCGAGTTGATGTATTAATGTCAGGCGGCCTGGTCTAGTGCGTTCGATTATCCTCTACATTTTCCTGGCGACATGTGGAATTGCCTTGGGTGGTGTCAGCGCCTGGTATTCCATTCGGCATGTTTATGGCCTCGAGGCAATCAATATTGGCGTATGGACTGCATATCCCTTCGCTGCTGCCGATGAAATCGATCCCTACACAGTCGCAAGATCGGTAGCAGAGGGTACCGTACCGCTGGGTGTCTCAGAAGGATTGGCATTTGAAACCCAGACCGATGACAGTGGAAGTGTTTTGTCTACAGATTGTGACTACGATCTGGAAGGAACTACGCCACCTTCAAGACTGTGGACACTGGTTGCCTATGACGAACATGGCTATCCGTTAAAGGCTGCGCCTGGCGGGAACTCGTCCAAATATTCGGGTTCTACGATTCGGTATCCAGACGGTTCATTTCTCATTTCCATTTCCAGCAGACCGAAGCCGGGTAATTGGCTTTCCCTGGTCAAAGGACAACCGTTTCGTCTGGTGTTGCGGCTATATGATACTTCAATCACCAGCAATACAGACCTTATTGTGCCTGAAATGCCCGCAATCCGCCGATTGGAATGCAGATCATGATGTGGCGCTTCCTGTATTATGGTGTCTGTACATTGGTCCTGGCGGCCATCACACATATCGCGATTATTCTTCTAATTCCCGTCTACGGGACCAAGGATGCTTTCGCAATTCTGTCCAGGAACACAGAACCTTTTGAATTCAAGGCAATCACTGCCGTGAATGGCCGTTTGCCGCTATCAGATTTCGACCCGTTCTTTTCCTATGGAGTCTGCCGTTTCGATCTGTCCGAGCAGGGATTGGCAATCAATGGGCCGAAAATTGATACCTTCTGGTCAGCCACAATCGTCAATGAGGCGGGCACGGTTGTCTACAGTCTGAACAGCCGGACCGCCATCGATCAAAAACTGGATATGATCGTCCTCAACTCAACACAGATTTTACGGATACGCGAGCTTCAGCCACCCGAGGTTGAATCATCAATCATTGTGGAAACGGAAATCAATGGCGGATTTGTGCTATTGAGAGTGCTCAGCCCGGATGAAAGCTGGGGTTCTTCAGCGCGCAGGTTTCTGGACGCGA